>JAKSOS010000159.1 GCA_024405475.1 Clostridia bacterium | reverse complement strand
TCCGATGATTATAACGGACAACAAAAGCGACGAAGAAGAAATTTTATATAAATAGGAGAAAGATATGGGAGTTTTAATAGGATACGTAGATAAAGGTAAAGTAATAATGGCGACGGACACGAGAACTATCATTGACGACAGAAAATACAACGAAACTTGCGAGTGCAATTATAAAGTTCAAAAATGCGATAACGGGATTTTAGTCGGTATAGTTGATAATAGAAATTTAAGACAGTTAGTATTATCGAATAGAGAAATATTTACTTTGAACAAAAATGGAAAATTAATGAAAGAGCATATAGTAACGGAAATCGTTCCAAAATTATATTCCTTACTTGAAGAAAACGATTTGATATGTTATTACGACGACAAACCACCGATAATGAAAGCGTCGATACTTCTTGCATATAAGGATTCGTTGTTTGAAATTTGTTGTAACTTTGAAGTTTTCAGATATAAAAAACATCAAGCGGTTGGTTATTACTCGGATATGGCACTTGCGAAAGTTATTGACGTAGATACAAATAGAAATATTGACGAACAACTTGTATGGGCTTTGAAAAATTGCTCTGAGTTTACCGAATACGTTGCAAGTCCTTTTATTACGATTGATACGGAATCGCTTAAATATAAAGTTTGGGAGGAATAAAAATGTACATAGCAGTTAAAGAAAAAGATAACGTTTATATAGGCACTTCTATATTGGAGAACAATATAGATTCCGATGACAGCGATATGGTTTTGGAAGATAACGTTCCGCTTTTTAAGGTTAAAGGTCAAAAGAATACTTACGTATGCGTTGCTGAAACATCTTTGGCGGCGGATTTGTTAAGATACGATAAGCCGTTGTTTAACGTAGAATTAAACGATAAAAACGTATTTACCGTTATAGTGCCAAAAATTAGAAAACTTCTTTCGGAACACGAACTAATTGATAAAGAAGGGCATTGGAATAACAGGCTTATAATTACAAACGGGGATTTACTGTATCGGATAAGTAATGATTTTACTATTGTCAGAGAAGAGAGTTACTCGACGGGTATTGCTTGGGAAAGAATAATTCAAGGT
>JAKSOS010000158.1 GCA_024405475.1 Clostridia bacterium | reverse complement strand
TTTTTATAAACACCGAAAGTCTTGTTTATCAACCTTGATTTTTAAAGATTTTACCGAAGATTTTAAGACTTTTAAACGGCTTATCAACAATTTTACCGACACTATTATTACTACTACTAAAAAATATTAAATAATATAATAAATCAATCAAAGGAGAAAGGTATGAAAGTAATCGTAAACGGAACGGATTTATCTTCCGCAGTAATGAAGGTTTCCAAAGCAATAAGCGTAAGGACGACTAACCCCGTTTTAGAAGGAATTAAAATTTCAGTCAAGGGGGACAATATGACTTTACTTTCTACCGATATGGAAATAGCGATAGAAAAGACGATAAGGTCGGATACTTTCGAAGAAGGCGAAACGGTCGTTCCGGGAAGAATATTCACGGAATTCGTTAAAAAACTCGAAAGTGAAGACCAAGTCGAAATGGTGTCCGAAGAAGATAACAGACTTAAAATCGTTTACGAAGAAAACGAAGTATACTTTTCTTGCTTTAATGCAAAAGAATTTCCGTCGATTAGAAAAGACTTGAAAGAAAAGGCTTTTTCCATTTTACAAAAAGATTTTAAAAGCATTATAAATAAAGCCGTATTTTGCTGTTCTACGAACGAAAGCAGACCTATCCTTAAAGGTTGTCTGTTCGAGATAAACGAAAACGATATGACGGTCGTAGCGCTCGACGGTGTAAGACTTGCGTTAATTAAAAAGGCTTTGAAAAATTCTACGGGTTCGTTTACGGTTATAGTTCCGGCAAGAGCGTTAAACGAAATTTCGAGATTGCTCGAAAAAGACGAAGAAGAAATAACCTTCGTTTCGGAAGACAATATCTTAATGATAGAAGTTGACGGAACGATTTTGACGACGAGATTGTTAGAAGGTGATTTCATAAATTATAAACAAGTTCTTCCGAACGAACATCTGACGACTATAAAAGTAAAGAGAGAAACTCTTTTAAACAGTTTGGAAAGGGCGAGCGTAGTAGTTAAGGATAACGACAACAGTTTGATAACTTTGGAAATAAAGGAAAACTATGTCAATATAAAGAGAGCCGTAGCAATCATTGCTACAGGATATC
>JAKSOS010000157.1 GCA_024405475.1 Clostridia bacterium | reverse complement strand
TTAAATAATATTATGTTTGTACTTGGTGTTTGTAAAGTCCTTAAACTTGATATAGAAAACGTCGGCATCGGCGCAACGACGTTAGAAGGACTCGGTTTTGTTGGCCGTGAAGAAGGCATTTGCGTTTTCTCAACGGCAACCCTAGTAAAATAAAACGTTAAAAAATCTACGAGCCTTTGCAATTTTGCAAAGGCTCGTTTTAATTTTACAGTAATTCCTTTTTCTTTTCGTTAAACTCTTCTTCGGTAATTATTTTTTCGTTTAATAACTCTTTATATTTTAACATAAGTCCTATTTTATCTTCTTCCTTCATTTTTCCTTGGGAACTTTCGCTTTTTTCAAAAGATAGAACCTTTCCACAAACAATATAAGCAATACCCAATATGCCTGTAAAAATTAAAGGCAAAAACGCTTCGGTACTAACGGACAAGCCATATTCCGTCGAAAAGATTCCGCAACCAACTATCCCCAATATCATATATATACAAGAAAAAGCTACCGTCCATATCATACATATATCTAAGTATTTTTTATAATCTTTTATCCATAACGACACGATAGACAACAATAAAAACAATGCTCCAACTATAATCGCCAAAATAACAAAAATTTTCAAA
Source organism: Clostridia bacterium (assembly GCA_024405475.1). Taxonomy (GTDB): domain Bacteria; phylum Bacillota; class Clostridia; order Christensenellales; family Borkfalkiaceae; genus UBA1259. The sequence continues at coordinate 473 of JAKSOS010000157.1, read as the reverse complement.
ATTATTATAAATATACTAATTGAAGAAGTGTCTTTAGGCCATTTTTCACCAAGCACATTATAACCCGTTACAGAAGATACAACAGGTGCCAACAGTCCTAAAATAAGCACACAAGAAGATGCAATCGCAATAATAATCAAAACCAACTTTTTAATACTAAAGTTTTTCATAACTCCCTCCTTTTTTTATAATATCACACCATTTGGTGTAACGTCAACCTTTTTACACCGTTTGGTGTAAAATTCTAAAAAAAGGGAAAAGTTGTTTTATGTATATTGAAAAATTTGCGGAAAGGCTAAAAGAGTTGATTGGGGAAGAAAGTATAACTTCTATTTCCAAAAAAATCGGCATACCGCAACAAACGTTATCGAGATATATTTTATGTCAGCGGGAAATCAGTTTAGAAAATCTTTGCAAAATCGCAAACTACTTTGATGAAGATTTAGATTATTTAACAGGTCGAAAAGATTAAA
>JAKSOS010000156.1 GCA_024405475.1 Clostridia bacterium | reverse complement strand
GTGAATATAAACGGTGTCTTTGTCGCGATGGTCGGGATGGTACTTGTCGCGGACTTGCTCGCCCAAAAAGTTAAAGGCTTTGCGATTGCTTTTTTCGATAGTGTGATTGCTGACGCGATACTGCACGCCGTCAATCTCAAAGTAAAAACTATCGCGGGACGCGCTTGCGTCAATTGTTGGATTGCCTTGTAAAAACTCCTCGACCTCGCGCATCTTGTTTGCAAATTCGGCTTTTCGCGTCTTGCTGAACGTGAATTTTCTAAACATTGTTAAAAACCTCCTTTATAATCTTGTATGCAGTCTTTCGCATTGTTTCTTATACAATCGGCGCAATTTTGCGCTCGCTTTTATCGGCATGAATTTATGATTGTATGCATCTTTCATTGTCCTGTAATTGAAATATTCAATCGCAGCGTCTCGCGACTTCTTTGAATGATAGGCGAGGATAGTAAAATGCTCACCATTTAATCCGGTGAAAGTGTGATTGCCATAGTGATTGCAAATTGCGTAGTACATAAATAAACCACTCCTTTTAATTTGTTTTACGTTCGGCGTTTTGCCGCTCGTCATGGTCACATAATAAATTAATAAAAAAATCGGCTTGCTTTTGCTTGCAAAAAAATAACGCTGCCAAAAAGCAACGCTTTATATATATTTATTAAAGGAAGCGAAAAAACACGCAAAAACACTCAAAAAGCCAACAACGACAAGCATTAAACACCTTTTTACACAATTCCTTTATTTATAGGACAAATTTCTCAAATTTTAATCAAAAACAGTAAAAATAAGCTCAATCCCTTTATTTATAAGGCAAAAAAATGTTTTTTACTATATATCAGTATATTTACTTTTTATTAGAATACTTATAAATAAATATATTTGTATATGTATTTATAGAAATTAGGGTACCTTAAAAATAACTTGACTTTATTCCGGAACAGTTTATAATGCTTACAGCGCAGTATATCCAACACTTTTTAAGAATAAAAAATAATAAATTATAAGAAATAAGGAGTGATGAAGAATGAAGTTTGCAAGAGTGAATAAACAATAAGACTAAATATAATAATAAATATATAAATAACATATCATGGTAGTA
>JAKSOS010000155.1 GCA_024405475.1 Clostridia bacterium | reverse complement strand
ACCCGTTAAATTGTTAAATGTTAATTCTTCATGCTCAAAATTGTTTAGCGAATATAAAAATAACCTAAAAAGAATATACTCTTTTATTCCATCGCAACTGACTTGCTTTATAGAAAGATTGACGTCGTTAAGATTATTAACAAGATTTAGTTTAGAAACAGCACCCTTATTTATCATTAAATATAACGTTTTGCCGTTTTCAAAAGCAATGCTTTCTATTTTTAAGCCATTTTCTTTTAAATCTAAAACACGAGCCCCAAACGGAATATATTTTTCCGATGTAGAAACAAGATAAAAATCATAAGCCTTATCAATTTCTTCTTTCTTAAATGAAACTATCAATTTATTACTGATTGCCATTTTGCGCCTCCAATAATAGTGTGATTATTCTATTCATATCTTTATTGTCCAACTCGTATAGACAAGTTCCTTGTGGTTTGCATAATGAAGAAACTTCTACGATCCTGTTATCAAAACTTCGATGAATTTCAAAACTTTGTGCCGCAACGTTAATAATAAACACCTTTTCACCGTTAATTCTATTTAGTTTATTTTGGCATTTATCTATATACTCTTTTTTATCAACTTTATCATTTTCCGACCAATTTTTAAAATCAATATAAACATTAGGATTGTCAGTTAAACAAAAGTCAAACTTTTCAAACTTACTTTTATCTTTAATCTCAGATAGTTTTATGCCATGCGATTCTAATATTGCCCGTCCTGCAACTTCGCCAACTGCACCTTTGTAAATATTTTGATAAACGACCGGTAAAATGATAGCATCATTTTTCACAAATTCTATAGCATAACCGTTTTCGATAAAAACCTTCCTTACGGCAGGAATTTTAACTAATGCATTAAGTCTTGAACTTTTTTCATCGACCAAATATCCGTCACGTCCCCAACTATAATCATAAAGTATTTTTTCTACTTCACCGTCCTCTTGTCCTTTAATAAATCTATAACTGTTTATTGTTTCAGAGTCCCTTGCCTCTAAATAAAAGTCCTTATATGAGTAATGTTCTTTTATGGCATTACTTAATTCCGCTTTTGAAATTGTTGGATATCTTAAAACAAAATTCCTAATATTCATCCATT
>JAKSOS010000154.1 GCA_024405475.1 Clostridia bacterium | reverse complement strand
AAAATCGAGATTGAATATCCCCAAAGGAAATTTCCGTCTTTACCGCGGCTTCCTGTCTCGGCAAAAAGAAATACCTCTATAAATCCGAAAAAGAAAATAAGAAGGCTTGTAAAATAGTACTTATTCTTCAAAACTTCCTTTACATGCAATACTCCAACCATTAAAGGAAAAAGAATTGAAAGAATAAAAGTTACTTTAGGATGTTCGCCTCGAAGTGAAAGCGTATAAAATGGTCTAATCGCAAAGCCGTTTCCGGTATCACTTCCAAAAAGAACAAGATTCTGATATAGAATAACCGCACAGGAAGGAATAACCGTCAAAGCAGCTGCAAATACTCTCTTAAACTTAACGCCTTTAATCAAATCAAATAAAAGAATAAGCGCCATTACCGGCCCAAAAACTGTAAAGAAACTGGCTTTTATTCCGGTTGTGATCATCAAAGAAATGCTAAGTGAAAACCATAATTTAAGGTCTGTTCCCTTTTTATATAATTCAAGATATTTTGTAAAAATCAAAAGTGTAATAAGGGCAAAAAAACGCATAAAAATATATGTAGAGTTATGCCACAAATTGCCGCTTTGATAAGCAACATAATGAGACTTTCCTGCCCAGGGAATATAAAATGCAATAACAACATTTGCAATAAAAGCAATGGCCTTAACATACGCATCTGAAAGAATAATCCCGTTCTTTTGGCAAATCTTCTTTATGAGTTTTTCAGTCAAAAGAACGCTTCCGATGGTTGCTAAAGTTAAAAACAGTGCAACTGTCCAATCAAATAAAGGAAGCTTACTCAATGCCAGATAAAGAAAGGTTGTAAAACTATAAAAATACTTATCTTCTACCGCAAATTTCAAATGAAAAGGAAGATCTGACTCGAACATATTGGTTTTAAAATACTGAGTCTGATTGTAGTAAAGATAAAAAAGTGTGACTGCATAAAGACATAAAAGCCCCCATGTAATAATCTTTACTATCTTTGCCGTTTTCGGTTTTTTAAATATATTAATCGCCATAAATCTTATCCTTTAGCCTGCTTTTTAAGTTCATAAGCGTTTGCCTTGGCAAAATCATTTATTTCGCCGCCGCCTAGTAATCTTGCAAGCTCT
>JAKSOS010000153.1 GCA_024405475.1 Clostridia bacterium | reverse complement strand
TAAGTTGACTTTTAGGAGTGCAGAGAGAAAAGATACGCATTTGATTTTGCAGTTTATAAAGAAACTTGCAAAGTATGAAAAAATGGAAAATGAAGTTGTTGCTGATGAAAAGACTCTTGAAAGTTGGATATTTGATAAGAAAAAAGCGGAAGTAATTTTTGCTGTTTTAAACGGGAAAGAAATCGGGTTTGCCTTATTCTTCCATAATTTTTCAACCTTTTTGGGGAAAGCTGGGATTTATCTTGAAGATTTATTTATCGAACCCGAATATCGTGGCAAGGGTTACGGAAAGGCACTATTAAAAAAACTTGCGTCTATTGCTGTAGAGCGTAGATGTGGAAGGCTTGAGTGGTGGTGTTTAGACTGGAATAAGCCAAGCATTGACTTTTATCTCTCAATGGGTGCAGAGCCGATGAAGGATTGGACAACTTACCGTATAACGGGAGACACACTTAAAACTCTTGCAGAGAAATAAAATATCAAATTTCCATTGCAATATGTTAAGGACTGTGATATAATTAAACTAATAAAAATTAAGATCTCGTTTTAATTAAAGGTAAAAAGCATTATTTTATATGTAAGACTTCTACGGCGCCGATTTGGTCGCGGCGCCGTTAGTTTTTGCTCTAAAACCGTTTTTTAGTAAGATTTTCAAACTCTCAAAAGTTAAAAAAAACATGCCCAAAATGGCATTTTTTGCATTTTAGGTTTTTTAGCGGAATTAAAAATTTATAATAATTAGCATTTTTCTAACGAAATAAGGGAAAAAATTTTTTCAAAAACACGAAAAAAACGTCAAAGAGAGATAACTCGATGCCGAATTTTTGGTCAAAAATAGCCCGCGAACGTAGTGAGCGGGCTAAATAATCTCTAGCAGTCACGTTAACCTTTTCCATTGATATATAAGCATCAAATAAACGTAAACTACTCAAATCTTAATAAAGAAACGCACGTTCCAATACTCTATAATACTTACTCTGCAAGATTTATAATTCTCTTTTTCATTTGCCTTGCATACTCTAACGTTTGATACGCTCCACCGAAATCAAATTCAACGTAGGCAATAACCAGGTCAGAGGCTTTAACCATTTCATAGTTTCGTCTAAGGATTGAAAGTCGC
>JAKSOS010000152.1 GCA_024405475.1 Clostridia bacterium | reverse complement strand
CGCCTTTATTCATTTCTGCATTCCAGCGGCCGAGAGAGCCGATAAAAAGCCCGGCATCTTTTGTGTCCTGAATATAACGCTGCATATTTTCAGTGCAGACAGTTGATTCTTCGTTGTTGTTGTTGCACATTTCAATAAAAGAAAGTCCCAGACTTTTAACATAATCAAGGGACTCTTTTGTCGGAAGATTGTTTATAATACCAAGTTTCATAAATTTAATACCTCCACATAAAAGATTATACATATTCTACCAAATAATAATTCTTTTTACAATATTATTTGTTTAATTTTTAATAAAGATATTGAGAAAAGATTTGACTTTTGCTGGATTGTGCTAATGGTGAACCGATTAGTGCTATAAAAACCATCGAGGCAAAAAGTATAATAAAATCAATAAAATTTCAGATTTATAAAGGAGGCTTATTATGGGATTTGAAAAAGCCGACCGTTTTAAAAACAGAGTTTTTAATAATCCGTCATTTACCGTCAGGGAACAGATGGGTTATGCAAGCGGTATTTTCGGGAACTGCATGGCGCAGGACAGCGTTGAAACTTTTTCAGATAAGTTTTTCCGTCAGTTTATGGGTATTGAAGCAAAGTATATGACTATACTTGATAATGTTTTGATTGCTTTGCAGTTTGCCGTTCCGCCGATTGCAGGTAATATTCTTGATACTCCTGTTTCTCTTAATAAAAAAACACCTACAAAAAAGATTCTGATGATTACTCCGATACCGTTCGCTTTAACGGCAATGCTTCTTTTTATTGTTCCGTTTTCAGACCCCATGAAAAACTTTATCTGGGCACTGATTGTTAAGCTGGTTTATAATATTGTAGATGCTTTTTAACTCGTCAGCCTTATCTACACCAACCGAACTTGTTGCATTGCCTTGTGGGTCTAAGTCAACAACAAGAACCTTCTTTCCCATTGCTGCAAAGTAAGCACTAAGGTTAACACAAGTTGTAGTCTTACCAACACCACCTTTTTGGTTAGCAAAAGCAATAATTTTTCCCATACTCTTTTTTCACCTTCCATTTGTTTTTTTATTTTTTAACGCAATTTTTTGCGTTTTTTAACGTTTTTTCGCCCTTTTTTTATTGTTTTTTAGGTTTTTTAACATTTTTTCTTTG
>JAKSOS010000151.1 GCA_024405475.1 Clostridia bacterium | reverse complement strand
AAATAAAGTTTACGGGCGTATTCCCCGGCTTTATTAAAACGAACATTTTGCATAGGCAAAAAGTGGAAACCAAAAACAATAAAATGGTAAACCTATTTATGTCCCCTGCTCCAAAGATTGCAAAAAAGATTATTAAGGCAACTATTAAGCATAAAAAAAATTTAGTTACGGGATACGACGGAAAAGTGTTAACGCTATTCGGTAAACGTTTTCCTAACTTTACGGCAAGTGCTATGAAGTTTATATTTAAGATTTCAAAGCAAGATTTATTTAACGATATTTTTTAATCAGGTGAATTATGTATTTATTTTACGTTAGACACGGCAATCCGTGTTACGACCCGGACAGTTTAACCGCGCACGGCAAGCGTGAAGCGGAGGCGGTAGGCAGAAGGCTTGCAAGATTCGGTATTGACGAGATATACGCGTCCGATTCGGTTAGAGCATACGAAACGTCTATTCCCCTATCGGAAATTACGCACAAAGAAGTTACAAAACTTCCTTGGGCGAACGAAAAGAATACGGCAAACTATTTTTATTTGTATTCCGAAAGATTAAAAATGAAAAGGTGGGTTTTCGAGAACGCCGATTTTAAGGATTTGTTTACGTCAAAGGAAATAGAAGACCTGGGGAAAGAGTGGTATAAGCACCCCGCCTTAAAACAATATAATATGGAAGAAGGCGTTAAAATGCTTGATAAAAATATCGACGAATTTTTGCTATCGCTTGGCTACAGGCACGATAGAGAGCATAAACGCTTTATCCCCGTAAACCCTACCGATAAAAAGGTTGCCCTGTTTGCCCATCAAGGTATGGGAATATATTTTTTAAGTTCTATATTTGATATACCTTACCCCGAATTTTGCGTTAGATTCGATATGGTAACTTCGGGATTAACGGCAATTATTTTTGAAAACGAAAACGGATACGTTTATCCCAAAACGGTACAGTTTTCAAGCGACGCACATTTATACGCCGAAAATTTGCCGACGGGATACAACAATTTTATAAATACCGAAACAAAAAGATTTAATTATTAAAATTTAATAACGAAATAAAAAAAGAAAGTAGTAATTAACTACTTTCTTTTTTTATGTTTGTTGCAACCGATTGGAATTCGGGTCCTTAATCTTCGGTTTA
>JAKSOS010000150.1 GCA_024405475.1 Clostridia bacterium | reverse complement strand
ATAATACCCATTAATTCAATTAAATGAATAAAAGTAACCCCTTTCGCAGTATATTTACTACGGAAGGGGAATTTTTTATGCTTATAATGATTAAAGAAAACAAAAAGACTTTTTTATTATCGTTTTTACTTGGCTTAACGGGTTTTTTCGTATTTGCACTATTGTTCGCCGCAGTGCTTTACTTCTTAGGACTTGACAGAGCTTATGCGGCGGTATTTGCAACATTGAGCATTTCGGCGGGAGCGTTTATAAGCTCATATTATTCAGCGCTTAAAATAAAGGGCAAAGGTTATCTGATAGGTGTTTTAACGGGAGCTGTTTATTTTGTTGCCGTCTCTATTTTATCGGCTTTATTATCGAAAGGCTTTGTCGGTACTAATACACTTTTTCATTTGATAATTATTGTTCTTTCCGCTGCGGTAGGCGGAATAACGGGTGTCAACAAAAAAGAAAAAAAGATTATTTAATAAATATTTCTATCGTAAAAACAATGAAAACAGAAATAAGTGACACGGTCATAAGGTCTTGACCGAAATAGGACAAAACAAGTGCAATTATAAAGCCTATGGTTGCCGAAGTAACCGAGCCGGTAGAATATAAAACCGCCGGAAATATCATGGTTGCAAGTGTAACAAAAGGCACATAGTAAAGAAAAGATTTAATAAAATTACTTTTTATTTCTTTTCTTATTAGAACTAGCGGAAGCATACGGATAAGATAGGTAACTACCGCCATAACGAGAATGTAAATAATTATGTTTCCGCTCATACCTTATCGCCCTCGCTTTCTTCCTTTACGGGGCGTATAATTGCCGCAATACTCGACAGCAAAACGGTTATAATAATTATCTTAAAGCCGGAGGAAACCGTTTTAAGAAGCGGCAAAACGGCAAAGAGAGTAGATAGAAGAAATGCCGTTAAAATAAGCGCCAAAATAAACTTATCCTTTCTTGCCGTGGGTACAATTATAGCGATAAACATTCCGTAAAGGACTATTCCGAGCGCCGAAAGCACACTTTTCGGTAAAACCGTTCCGGCAAAGGCACCCAAAGCAGTTCCGGCAACCCAACCGGGAATGGCAGGGGTTATAACACCGTAGCAGAATGACGGCTTTAATTTTCCTTTAACACTCGATAAAACGC
>JAKSOS010000015.1 GCA_024405475.1 Clostridia bacterium | reverse complement strand
AATTAAATATTCATACAGTCAAACCGAAAACGGTGTTTACGTTTCAACAGTTCCGACAAATGCGGGGAACTATTACGTAAAGGCAGAAGTAGAAGGCACTGATAACTATTCAAGCGCACAAGCAAAAATACCGTTTACGATAGAAAAAAGAGAGTTGGTATTAGAATTTAAGGGAACAATGAATTTTGTTTATGATGGAAATCCGCATAAAGAAATTACGGTAAAAGCAACGAATATCGTTATAGGTGACGAAGTAGTTTTAACGGTAGAATATAACGGAGAAGTTATAGAAAGGGGCGAATATAAAGCAACTGCGGTAATGCAAGAAAACGACAATTATATATTCCCTGAAAATAACTACGTAACAGTAAAAATAAGCCGTGGTACGCATACTGTAACATTTATTCAAGCAAACGAAAAAGATATTGTAAAGACGGTTGACGACCTTGCGGATTTAACGGATATTCCTACGCCGAAACCAGTAAGCGGATATGACGTAAAATGGGATAGAACGGACTTTACAAATATAACGAACGATTTAACGATAAATGCTGTTTTGACGGAAAAAACGTTTACCGTAACTTACGTATTGAACGGTGGCGAAAATAACGATTCTAACCCGAAAGAGTTTACCGTAAACAGTGCGGATTTAACTCTTTATAATCCTAGCAAAAACGGTGTCGGTGTTGCGTTTGGCGGTTGGTTCACTACTTCAACATTTACCGATTCTACAAGGATAACAAGGATAGCAAGCGGAACGAGTGATAACGTAACCTTATATGCAAAATGGCTTGAATATAAAATAGAAAGTGCAGAAGGCTTTACGATAGATTATGACGCTGAAATTCCAACGTTAAGTATAATAGTCCCAAATTCTAAAACACAAATAGAATTGCAAAACGCCTTCGTTGTAAGCGAAGATTGCACTTGGGAATTGTATAAAACATTTACGAGCGATACGCCTATTAAGTTAAAAAGTTTAACGCTTAATGCGGGCGATAACGTTTCTTACGTTGTCGTTTGGGATCCTGACGAAACGCACTTTATGAGATATGAATTACATATCTACCGTAGAGAAATAAGGGCATATTCGTTTATGACGGGGCTTGACGGAAAAACCGTTTATACAAGTGGCAAAATAGAAGAAGGAACAAATCTTTCTGCCCCAGCGGAAAACCCGATTATTACCGCTTACGATTTTATTGAGTGGCAAATAAACGGTGAAAAAGTAAATTTCCCTTATCTTGTGCCTTTCGGTGATAACGTTGTAATAACGGCAATATGGACACCGCACGTATATAGCATAACTTATGCTTTGAATGACGGAAAACTAATTACCGATAAAAATACTTATACGGTAGAAAATAACGTGACCTTTGATACGCCTACCCGTGATTATTACGACTTTGTAGAGTGGAGAATTGACGGGGTAAAGAGAACTTCAACAAACGGCTACCACACCGATTTAACCGTAACCGCAATTTGGACACCGCACGTTTATTCTATAACTTATGCTTTGGACGGTGGAAAACTTACTACGAGTAAAAACACTTATACCGTAGAAAGCAACGTAACCTTTGATACGCCTACAAAAGACGGGTATGAGTTTACGGGCTGGCAAATAAACGGTGTTGACGTTACGGGAACAAACGGCTATCACGACAATTTGACTGTAACCGCAACTTGGGGCGTTGTGGGATATAATATTACTTACGTATTAAACGATAATGAAACGTATCCAGCGTCTAATACAAATAGCAAAAAATATAATGCGGAAAATAACGTAACGTTCGTTAATCCGTCACGCACGGGGTATGATTTTGTTGAGTGGCAAATTGACGGGGTGAAGAAAACTTCCACGAATGGATATTATAGCGATATAACCGTAACCGCAATATGGACACCGCACGTTTATTCTATAACATATGATTTGAAAGGTGGAAAACTAACAACCGATAAAACCACTTATACCGTAGAAAGCAACGCAATCTTTGATACGCCTACAAAAGACGGGTATGATTTTGCCGAGTGGAGAATTGATGGAGTAAAGAAAACTTCTACAGAAGGTTTCCACGATAATTTGACGGCAACTGCAATATGGACACCGCACGTATATTCAATAACTTACGTTTTAGGTGACGGGAAACTAACCACTGATAAAAATACATATACAGTAGAAAATAACGTAACGTTTGATACCCCAACCCGTGATTATTACGAATTTAAAGAGTGGCAAATAAACGGGGTAAAGAAAACTTCTACAGAAGGGTTTCACGAGAATTTAACGGTAACCGCTATTTGGACACCGTACGTATATTCTATAACTTACGTTTTAGACGGTGGAAAACTTACCACGAGTAAAAACACTTATACCGTAGAAAATCACGTAACTTTTGATACGCCTACAAAAGACTGGTACGATTTTATCGAGTGGAGAATTGACGGAGTAAAGAAAACTTCTACGGAAGGCTTCCACGAGAATTTGACTGTAACGGCAATTTGGAAACCGCACGTTTATAATATAACTTACGTTTTAGGTAACGGCGGTAGTTTAACCACTGATAAAAACACTTATACGGTAGAAAATAATATTACTTTTGATACCCCAACCCGTGATTATTGCGAATTTAAAGAGTGGCAAATAGGCGGAGTAAAGAAAACTTCAACGGAAGGTTTCCACGAGAATTTAACCGTAACCGCCGTTTGGACAAATTATACAGTATTTAATATAACTTATAATTTAAACGGTGGCGAATTAACCACCGATAAAAATACTTATACGATAGACGACAACGTGACGTTTGATAAGCCTACTAAAAATGATTATTCTTTTATCGAGTGGCAAATAGATGGCGTAAAGGTAACTTCTACAGAAGGATTCCACGAGAATTTGACTGTAACCGCTGTTTGGGAATATGGAACTGAAGGACTACAATATACATTGTCAAATAATAAGTATTCAGTTAGCGGATATACGGGGAGTGCAACCGACGTAATTATTCCAAGTGTGCATTTAGGTAAACCTGTAACAAGCATAAATAATGGTGCATTTAAAAATAAATCTTCTCTAAAGAGTATTTCGATACCCGACAGCGTCACCTCGATAGGTAGTGGTGCGTTTTCTGGTTGCAGTTCATTAGAAAGTATGGCGATACCTTTTGTAGGTGCTAAAGCGGGCGTAACGAGTAGTTCTACATATCAACATTCGTTTGGTTATATATTCGGTACGAGTTCTTATACAGGCGGAACTTCAACAGAACAATATTATTACGGTTCATCTATAAGTTATCCAACTAGTGTAACCTACTATATTCCTACGTCATTAAAATCTGTAACGGTGACGGGTGGCAAAATTTTATACGGAGCGTTCTATGGTTGCAAGACACTCACAAGTGTAACTATACCAAACAGCGTCACCTCGATAGGCTCTTCTGCGTTCTATGATTGCAAGTCAATAACAAGTATAGTAATACCAAACAGTGTCACATCGATAGGTGAACGTGCGTTCGAATATTGCAGTTCATTAACAAGTGTGACGATACCTGACAGCGTCACTTCGATAGGTGATTATGCGTTCTATGGCTGCAGTTTGTTAACAAAAGTAAATTATTTAGGAACGGCAGATAGTTGGGTACAAATAAGTTTTGATGTTTCTAGCGCAAATCCGTTATGTAATGGTGCAAAATTATATATAAACGACGTATTAGTAACAAATGCAGAAATAACAACAGTCACGAAGATAAATGATTATGCGTTCTATAATTGCAGTTCATTAACAAGTGTAACGATAGGAAACAGTGTCACTGCGATAGGTTCTTCTGCGTTCTCTAATTGCAGTTCATTAACAAGTATAACTATACCAAATAGTGTCACATCAATAGATAGTGGTGCGTTCAGTGGTTGCAGTAAATTAACAAGTGTAACGATACCAAACAGTGTCAAATCGATAGGAGGACATGCGTTCTCTAATTGCGCTAAACTTACAGAAATAAAATACAATGCGATAAATTGTGCTACTTTGAGTAGTAGTAATTATGTATTTTCTTATGCAGGAAAAGACGGAAGCGGAATAACAGTAACAATAGGGAAAGACGTAAAGAAAATACCTGCATATTTATTCTATGGGGTAAAGATAACAAAAGTAATATTGGAAGAAGGAAGTGTATGTGAAAGTATAGGTTCTGAAGCGTTCCGTGATTGCAGTTCACTTGCAAGTATAGAAATACCAAACAGCGTCACCTCGATAGGTGGTTTTGCGTTCGATGGTTGCAGTTCATTAACAAGTATAACAATACCAAACAGTGTCACATCGATAGATTTTTATGCGTTCCGTGATTGCAGTTCATTAACAAGTATAGAGATACCAAATAGTGTCACTTCGATAGGTTGTGAAGCGTTCCGTAATTGCAGTTCATTAACAAGTATAGTAATACCAAATAGTGTCACATCGATATATTCTTCTGCGTTCGAAGATTGCAAGTCACTCACAAGTGTAACGATAGGAAACAGTGTCACATCGATAGGTGATTATGCGTTCGAATATTGCAGTTCATTAACAAGCATAACTATACCAAACAGTGTCACATCGATAGGTGTAGGAGCGTTCGAATATTGCTATAAATTAGTAGAAGTATGGAACAAATCGGGTTTAAGCATAGGAAAAGGCTCTACTTCCAACGGCTACGTGGGATATTACGCATTAAACGTATACAGAGAAGAGAAAGATAAAAAGACCTTTACTGACGAAAACGGATATATATTCTACGAAGACGGAGATACTTGTTATCTATTAGGTTATACGGGTAATGATACTGAATTAATTTTGCCAAGTAGTTGTCACGGCAAAAACTATAAAATCTATGAATATGCGTTCTATGATTGCACTTCATTAACAAGTATAGAGATACCTTCAAGTGTCACATCGATAGGTTCTTCTGCGTTCTGGTATTGCAGTTCATTAACAAAAGTAAACTATTTAGGAACGGCAGATAGTTGGGTACAAATAGACGGATTAGAAAAAATAATGTTGTCATCAAGAACATTATATTTTAATAATCAACCTGTCACTGAAGTAGTTATAACAACCGCAACAAAGATAAATTCTTATGCGTTCTATAATTGCAGTTCATTACAAAGTGTAACGATAGGAAACAGTGTCACTTCGATAGGCGAATGTGCGTTCTATTGTTGCGATTCATTAACAAGCGTAACGATAGGGAATAGTGTCACGTCGATAGGTGCTTCTGCGTTCTATAATTGCACTTCACTAAAATATAATGAATATGATAACGGATTATATTTAGGTAATTGTGAAAATCCTTATTTAGTATTAGTATATGCAAAGTCAAAAAACATAACAAGTTGCACTATAATCGACCAGTGTAAAGTTATATATCAAAGGGCGTTCGAAGATTGCAAGTCACTCACAAGTGTAACGATAGGTAACAGTGTCACATCGATAGGTTCTGAAGCGTTCTCTGGTTGCAGTTCGTTAACAAAAGTAAACTATACGGGAACGATAGATAGTTGGGTGCAAATAAGTTTTGGTGATTCTTCTGCAAATCCGTTATATTATGCTAAAAACTTATATATAAACGACGTATTAATAACGGAAGCAGAAATAACAACCGCAACAAAGATAAATGCTTATGCGTTTTATAATTGCAGTTCATTAACAAGTGTAACGATAGGGAACAGTGTCACATCGATAGGTGGTGGTGCATTCTATGATTGCAATTCACTAAAAAGTATAGTAATTCCCGACAGTGTCACATCGATAGGTTATAGTGCGTTCCGTTATTGCAGTTCATTAAAGAGTATAGTAATACCTGAAAGTGTCACATCGATAGGTTATAGTGCGTTCCGTGGTTGCGGTTCTCTTTCAAGTATAACGATAGGCAGTGGTGTGACATCGATAGCTGATGAAGCGTTCGAAGGTTGCACAGCGTTAAAAAGTGTAACGTTTAATGGTACTAAATCGCAGTGGCAGGCAATTTCAAAAGGTTCGGATTGGAAACACTACGTTCCTTCGACGTGTAAAGTTATCTGCACCGACGGAACAGTAAGTATTTAAGAGCACAAAAGTCCTACGGGATAAATTATTCTATCCCGTAGGCAAAAATCAACGGTATAAACTGTAACATTATTTTTTTAAGCATATGTGTAAAAAATGGAAGCTAATGAAAATCGAAAAAAAAGAAAATATTATCAATAAACAAATTGAACCGTGTATTTTAAATAATGACATAAAATTCATCGTTGAGGATTGCTCGTCTTGGGAAATAATTGACAGAGAAGGGCAAAGTTTAGGGGAATTATGTTATTCTATTTACATTAATAAAAACGAAATAAGATTTGCTTATATTGAAAATATTAAAGTTTGGGAAAAAGATATGGGGACGGGGTCTAAAATAATACAAAAGTTTATATTGTTCGCAAAGAAAAATAAATGTGAATTTGTGGCGGGTGAAGTTGTTAGTGATGATTTAAATAAAGCTATAAATTTTTATCAAAAAAATGGATTTACGGTAAATTTTAACAATATAAAAAAACAATATATACTGCATAAAGATATATAACCTTTTGTAGTAATTTCCTAACAATTCTTTATAACACATAAAGGAATTGTAAAATGGACGAGATATTAAAAGACGTTGTTTCGTTTGTCGTTTTAGAAAAGCAAGTAAACCCTGTTTTATTGCAGTTAAAGTTTAGGATAGGGTATGAACGGGCAATGAAGCTTATACGTAAAATGGAAGAGTTTAAAATCATAGAATACGACAAAACCGAGAAGCTGTACGGGTTATTTTCGATATGGTTTCAAACGGCTACGGATACACAAAGATACGTGATTTTCTTAACTCTAACGGATACCGCAGAGCTGACGGAAAACTTTTCACTTCGCATTTCACGGATATTCTACGGAATAGAAAGTACATCGGCGAATACGTGTATAATAGGTCGGCATATAGGGAACGGGGAGTTTCGTATAACAGCCATAGCGTACGTAAAGAATCGGAAGTAATACGTATACCGCACGGGCTACCGCAGATTGTGGATAATCAAACGTTCAATAAGGTTCAAGCCATATTAGACGAGAGAAGAAAGACAAGGCGTAATGCCGAAGCAGAGCATAGAAAATATTTGCTTTCTGGCATAGTGAAATGCGGTGAGTGCGGGAGAGCGTTCAGCGGGGCAAGAGTTCTAACAAATCACTTTGAATACTACATATATCGTTGTGGTTCGCGTGGCACTTGTCCGTCGAGAGCAATAAACGCAACGTATCTTGAAGAATACGTTTTGTCGTTGTTCGTGGATTGTTTGCTTAAAGAAGGGAACGAAGAAAAACTAACGGAACTAATTAAAATAGCATACACGGACGCTAACGACGCATTGCACGAAAGACTTTATAAGGCAAGTAAAGAGTGTTCGGAGCTTGCAGAGAGAATAAAGGAATACGAAACGAATATTGCACAAGACAGAATAAAACAGTTGCAAGGGCTGGTATAGTCGAAAATGAACGACTTGATTGCTAAAAAATCGGACTTGGAACAAGAGCAGATAAGCATAAAAGAAATGATAGATAATTTCCCGCTGTATAACAAAAAGCTTATTATCCGTAAGGCAATGCAGTTCAGAGAGATACTGTCGGGTAAGGATTTCAAGGATAAGCAAAGGCTGTTATATAGGATAATTCGTGTTATACGGATTGACAACGACAAGATAGAAACAGAGATAAACCTACAAGAGTTCCTAAACGCGTATGTCGGGATAAAGTGTTCTATAATAGAAAAAAGAGATTATGTCGCACGCCCAGAAAATCACAGCAAGCGTACGTTCGTTTTCTCAAAACTGACGGTGTGTATAGAAAACATACCAGATTAGAACTCGCAGTTGGTCGGTAAAAAGGGCGTTTCTTTTGGACGCGGGTTCGGTATAATCGTTTAAAATGTCTTTTTGAGAAGTGTATAAAAGCTATTAAAAACGGCACTTTTTGCTGTAAAAACACTCAAAAATGATAAAAAATCATTATTTGGACGCGTGCAAGGTTCGAATTTCATTGGGGTCACCATTAGAGTTGGTCATTTCGTCTTTTGACGAAATGACCATTTTTCTATCATTTTTAGTAAAAACTGTGTTTTTTTTGTAATTTTTATCGGCTGTCATTTTTGACAGCATTATTTTTTTACCAAAAAGACCCTAAAAGTGAATCCTATTCAGTTGGTCAAAAAGAACCCACTAGCGGGATTCGAACCCATGATTCTTTCCTTTCGTTTTGCATTTTGAAACATATTTCAAGAATTTTTCACGGACAGTCGATAAATGGGGCGTAATACTTGAAGAAAATAACGAAATTTGCTATAATAAATATATTATACTAATGCTTATGGAAATTTATTTTGAAGTGTAATTCATGAGAGGAAATAATGTTTTATAGAACTATAGATTTATGTGCCGGGATAGGCGGAATTAGAAGAGGATTTGAATTAACCGGTTATTATAAAAATGTTTTATCGGCGGAAATAGATCAATATGCTTGTGCTACATATAAGCACTTGTTTGGTGACGATGCTTTTAATGATTTAACCAGTGAAGAGTTTAAGTTAAAACTTGAACAAATGAGATATGATGTTTTACTTGCAGGCTTTCCTTGTCAGACATTTAGCCGTGCGGGATTAGAGGCAGGTTTTAATGATACGACTAAGGGAACTATTTTTTATCACATTGCCGATATCATAAAACGGACACGTCCGCAAGCAGTATTTTTGGAAAATGTGGACAATTTGGTTCGTCATGACAATGGCAATACTTTTAAAACAATTATAGATACGCTTGAAATAGATTTGGATTATAAAGTAATAGGCGTAGAG
The DNA here is from genome assembly GCA_024405475.1 of Clostridia bacterium. Classification (GTDB taxonomy): domain Bacteria; phylum Bacillota; class Clostridia; order Christensenellales; family Borkfalkiaceae; genus UBA1259. Next base: position 7,499 of record JAKSOS010000015.1, on the reverse strand, counting down.
TATGATGAAAACAATGAATTGTCGTATAAATGGCGAGATTTTGTAAGAAATTCAAAAAACTTCGGAATTCCGCAAAATAGACCTCGGACCTATATAATTGCTTTTGATAGAAAAAGATTCGGTAAAAGGGTTAATGATTTAAATACAACCATACCGATAAAAAGTGAAACACTAATATATTCGGATTTAAATGATGTACTTGATAGAAATGTAGCCCCTAAGTATTATATGTCTTCGGGATATCTTGAAACATTGGAAAAGCATAGAGAACGTGAACACAAAAAAGGTAATGGATTCGGATATCGAATAGTAAATGATAAAAACATCGAGAAGCCTATAGCAAATACATTATTGGCAACTGGAGGATCTGGGAAGGAGAGAAATCTAATTTATGACCCTCATCCGGAAGTTTATGGATTGAAATGCAGTTCGAAAAAAACCCCTATAAATAATAAGGGAATCAGGGTTATGACTCCTGATGAATGGGGAAAGTTACAAGGGTTTATAAATTACGCTTTTATAAGAAATGGACATGACGAGTTTTCTTTTCCGGGAAATATGGCAGACGCTCAAAAATATAAGCAGTTTGGGAATTCGGTTACTATCCCAGTAATTCAAACAATGGCAGAATTCATGGAAAAGTGTTTTGTAAAATTATATGAATAATAAATTAAAGGCAAATTATTTTGAAATATTTTGCCTTTATTTTTTGTCACAATTAAAATATTTTTAATATATTTGAAAAATATATGCAAAATATATTGACAAAACAATCATGTCGAATTATAATATATTTGAAAAATATTTATAGGAGATTTTTAAAATGAGCAAGGGAACAGAAACAAAAAGAGAATGTTTTGTCAGGTTGGCTGAAACGAGAACCAACAAAATATTGGATATGTTAAGGCTTTTGGGTAATTGTTCGAGTAAAAGCAATTATGAATATACCGAGGAAGATGTAAAGAAAATATTCGGAGCAATTGAAAAAGAGGTCAAAAACACAAAGAACCGTTTTCTGGGAATTGATTCCAGTGCAGAGAAATTCACGTTAGATTAAAAAGGGAGTTTATACAATGGGAAAAATTTGTTGGGATTTTCCTCTTTTGGGAACGGGAAATCAAAGCGGAAACAATATTGCTGCAATAACGATGTTTAAAGGTTCCGGAATTATGGACGGTTTGGCGCGTGAAGTTTGCCAAAATTCTCTTGATGCAAAAGATAAAGATCTTGGTGACGACGTACCTGTAAAAGTCAAGTTCGAACTTATGGAGATTGCAAAAAAAGATTTTCCGATGTTTGAAGGATATAATCAAGCATTGCAAAACAGTATTGCTTATTGGACGACCAGTTCCTTATCTACGCCTAAAATTATGGAATTTCTTAATAATGTAAAATCTGCGGCGGATAAAGATACTATTCCGATGCTTGTTATGAGCGATTATAATACCGTAGGGTTAAATGGTGTAAACGCAACCGACAGTGAAAAATCTTTTTGGGATCTTCTTGTTAATACCGAAGGTATTTCAATTAAACAAGACGAAAATAGTGCCGGAAGTTTCGGGATAGGTAAGAATGCCCCGTTTGCCTATTCCTCTTTAAATCTCGTTTTCTATAATACATTGGCAAAAGACGGTGGCAGGGCGTTTGAGGGAGTTACGCGTCTTGTAACAAGCCAAAGAGAATATAAGGGGTCTTTGAGAAAAACACAGCCGATAGGTAAATATTTGTTTTTGGAAGACGAATATACTGGAAGGCCGATTTTACCGACAGATGATTGCCCTTTGGCAAAAATCGATGTTTTTAATAGAACCGAAATCGGAACGGATGTCGCTGTTGTAGGTTTCAAAGAAAACGAATATGAAAATTGGGAAGATAAAATTACGGTAGCGATAATTAAAAATTTTATTCTTTCCATAATGAATGGTAAATTGGAAATTACCGTAAAATCTCCCAATGCTTTATACGAAGTAAACAAAGATAAAATAGAGGAATTATTATATAGAACATTTAAAGACGATGCTCAATTAAAATATACTCGTCAAATCTTCGAAACTATTAAAAACGGACAAGTTAAGAACGTTAAAATTGCCGAAAAAGACGATTTAAGTATTTATGTGCGTTATGAAGACGGTTATGTACAATCATTATCTCGTTTTCGTTCCACGGGTATGTTGATAAACACTACTCAAGAAAGTTTACCGCATTTTTCTGTAGTGGTTGTCGTTAACGATGTCGGTTCATTGGAATTAAGTAAAACTTTAAGAGAAACGGAGCCTCCTCAACATACCGAATGGAAAGTTAAAAACATTACCGATAACAGAGAACTTCATAATAAGGCTGCAAGATACTTACGAAAAATCAATGAAGAAGTTCAAGGAATGTTAGACGAATTTGAAAGAGCCGAAATTACTGATCGTATGGATGCGGGTATCGGCAGTTATTTACCGGATACTTCTGACAACAGTGTTGGCTCGGAAGGAACAGACGGATTGAGAATAGACATGAAAATCAGCAACATTTCTTCTTTTGATGGACGTGTGTTTTATAACAGCCAATACGAGAGTGCCGAAAGCGGTAGTGGTAAAGAAGTTCCCAAAAACGGAATTAAAACAGGCAAAAAGAAACGCAAGAAAAAAACCAATATGAAAATACCTGTTGCTGAACCCAAAGAAGGAACGGATAAAGGTGTTTCTGCCGGAAGCGGTAAAGTACGAATTGCTACTGTCAATATCAAAGATCATAGGACTTTTTATTTGGCGGCAAATAAATATCATTGTTATATTAATTCTCCTGCGGATTACGAAAAAGTTTATATTCAGTATTTTGCTGGAAGAGAAGATGATAAGCAAGACGCTTTGAATATTAAAAATTACAAGCAAGACGGTTTATCTAAAGTGGATGTGCATGGCGAAAAAATCGGACCGATTTCGTTAAAAGAGGGTAAAAACGATTTATACATAGAGTTCGAGAATAGCGAAGTAATGGGTGTAATTCCCATATTTACTATGGAGGTAACAAATGAAAAACAGAGCAATTGAATATCCTCATCCTGTACTAAATGAATTTACGAATGATTTTATAGATTGTAATTTTTCAATCGAGATACCCTCACATAGCGATACGGGGGATACTATTGATTTGGAAGTAAAATATAACCTAAATTGTCCAGGAATTGATAAACTGCTTCATGATGGTATCGCACAAATAATCGTAAGAGTGATATGCTATAGGACTTCTTTTAGAATTGTAAAAAAATTGGATTTAGATAGTACAACGGTTATATCAATACCGAAAAAACAAATAACTGATGTTTTGGAACTACAATCTTCAATTGTTGTTTGTCAAGATTTTTCCGAATATTATTTGGAAGAATTTAATAAGGACTATTTTGGCTCAATGCCACAAAAAATCAGAAAAGGGGACATTATTGCAAACGAGCCGGGAATAAAGATTCAATTAAACACGTTGTTGGAAAAGAATACTTCGGGTATTGTTCAGGTGACGGGTAGTACGTTAATCTCGGAGATGAAAGTGTCCTTTGCCACCGTAAACGAAACAAAACCCGAATTAACAAATTATATTGTTATTACTTTGCCTGATTTGGAATATAAAAACTATGCAAAACTTATGAAGAAAAAACACTTGAAAAACGGTATAGATCGTTTTCTTCAAGCGTCGATTATTCTTCCCGCAATTACGGAAGGAATTTCAAGATTACGTATGCAAGAGCAAACCGAATCCGATGAAGACGATCCTATTTATAAAGGTACCGTATGGGCGGATTCGATTTATGATGCGCTTGGTCGTATAGGAGTAGAAGATTTAGGAACGTGTACGCAATCGGATTATGAATTGGCAAATAAGGTTTTAGGTAATGTTGTTTCCGATTCGACAAATAATCTTATGCAAAAAATGATTGACTGGTCAACTATTCGACAGGAGGATGAAGTATTATGAATTTAATTTATTTTACAAAAGATGCATATAAACTGTTGAAAAAGGATCTTAACTTAAACAAAGATAATTATTATAAAGATGAACTTTGGCTAAACAAATATTTTTCAAATGCAGGGTTAGATGAGTATTATAAAACCTCATCGGTTACCGTTCCTAATATAACTTTGACTTATTCCGGGGATGATATTGAATCAAAAAACAGAGATGATCTTTTAAATATAAAAACATTGTATACAGAATACAAAGACAAAATATCTCCATTACAAGCTTCCGACCCATTACTTTGGTCGGCATTGTGTCATATTACGTTTAAGTCGTATGTTTTGAATCGTTGGAAGAAAGATGATGGTACGGTTCGTTTGGATCAACGTTTTTTCGCAACGGAAGGTAGGGCATCGTTATGCTACTATAATGCAATTTCAAGATTGTGGTGGTCGGGTTATTTAACCTATGACGACAGTGGAGAAAATTCTAATCCTTGGTATCTGACCGACGTTTTATTTTCGGCACAGCAAATTCAAAAAGACTTATTTGACCAACCCTTCAGCATGAATAAAACGATTGTAAAGGGTTTGTTAAAAGCTCTAAAACGTGTTCAGGAAGAAGTCGGGAATAATTGTACAACGATATTCCGTATGTGTTGTGATTCATACTTAAATCATTACGGCGCTGTATCCATTTTAGACACATTATCTTCGGATGAAATAGAAAAAATAGCCTACGATTATATGAAGTCACTTGTAAAGACAACGGAAACGGATTAACTATATTTTAAGTTTAAGTGTAAGCTATTTTTTAAGTAATGGGCTAGATTTCATGCAACCTTTTGACCAACACACCTATCAAAATGACACATTTTGACCAACCGACACAAATCAGTTGGTCATTTCGTCTTTTGACGAAATGACCATTTTTCTAAAATACAAGTGAAAAAATTTGCTTGCAAGTATTTTTGAACGCCGTGTTTCAATAAAAACTTCAATTTGCTGGGCAAATTGAAAACAACGTAGTTGTGGCAAAATGTATTTTGCAAAGTTTTGTATTCCTATTTTGGGCAAAAACGGTGTATTTTTTGTAATTTTTATCGGCTGTCATTTTTGGCAGCCTTATTTTTTGTCAAAAAAGACGCTAAAAGCGAACGCTGTTCGCTTGGTCAAAATGAACCCCCTAGGCAGTTTCTGTCCCTTAATAAGGGAAAGGCAAACATTTATGTTTGCGAAGGGTTTGCCGTCCACGGCGAGTGATTGAACCTAAAAAATTCCTTTGGTTTTGCGTTTTGAAACATATTTCAAGAATTTTTCACGGACGGTCAGAAAATGGGGCGTAATACTTGAAATTTTTGTCTTTTTATGATAATATATTAAAAGGTATTCGTTGTTAAATTAAGAACAAAATATTGTTTTTAGCAGTTAAATTTAAAAAATAGCTATATGAATTATTAAGCGGGGTAATACACAATGGCAAAGATTGTTACATCTTTAGAACTTGATGAAAAAACATTTCAAATTGAGTTTTATAAAAAAATAGTTGGAGATAATGTAGAAATTATCATTGATAGAAGTACGGATGGTAGAAGCAAAGGAATGCTTTTTGAACATAAACAAAATTTAACCGTTTATGGTAAAAACAAAGCGTTGTCTCAAGCAATAATATATTTATGCAGGTTTAATAGAGATGGTATTCCTGTCCCCTCAAAAATAATGCTTATTAGTCAAGAAGAAAATAAAGCATTTATTTATAAAACTGAAAATTACTTAAGCTATATAAATGATATAGAAACTTATGCATTGATGGCAGCAAGCAGTGGAATTAATGGTTTTTCAACAAAGGAAATTCCAATAGAAATATCATTTGATTTGAATAGTGTACCAAAGTCTAGACGTCTTTCTGATGAAATTGAAAATACCGCACTACATCCCGAATATGTAAAGATCAACATCAATAAACATAATGTGTATGGATGGTCACAATTTTATTATAGCAATGCACCAATAAAAAAACAGAAAAAAAGTTTGTTTTTTAAGGAATTAAAGCATCCGTGCGCAGAATTAAAGGATTATATTGAACCTTGGATTGGAAGCGAGGTTGATTTTTCACTAATAATGGATTTACTTAATGACCCATTACAGCAAAAAAAATTAGGAGCATTTTATACTCCTCCTTTGTATGCGGTAAAGGCTGTTTCTTTGGTTAGGATGGCGATAAAAAACGTTCCGAAGGGGAATGACTATATTATATTAGATCGATGCGCAGGGACTGGTGCGTTAGAAAAAGAGCTGAATGAAGAAGAATTATCTCATGTAGTTGTAAGTACATATGAATTGAAAGAATGGCATGCATTAAAAGATAGATTGGGGAAGTTAGTTAGATGTGTTATTCCGCCGATTCCTTCGGATCCAAATTTATATCCTTCATACGATAAAGATTCCGGTACATTCTTTGGAGCAAACGCGATGGAAGAGGATTTTTTACCGAGAAGAGAGATAAAACAATACGTTGATAATCCCAATTGTAATATTATTTTATTTGAGAATCCTCCATACTCTGATGATGCTGCAGATACACCCTTAACTGGGGAGTCTAGAAATAATACGGCATCTTCTTTTATGTCGGAACGTATGAATGAGGAAGTAAAAGCTCCTTTTAAAGGTTTAATTTTGTCTAAAGAAATAGATAATTTATTTATTTGGTCAGGGTTTAAATATTATCTTAAGAAGCCTAATGATGCGTATATATTATTTTCTCCAATTAAGTATTGGAAAACAGCCCATTTGGTAAATAAAACATTTATAAAAGGTTATTTGTTTAATAGAGAGCATTTTCATGCAAATCCGTCAGCAATATCATGTATTTACTGGAGCAATAAAATTCCTCGAAAAGAAGTAGAGGAATTGACGCTTGAAGCAATAGATATTGAAGATGATAAAACCGTGTTTGTTAAAAACATTGTTGTAAAAAAAGTTCATACTGCAGTAAGCGAAACATTATTTGATGTTGATCAATTTAAATCGGAAAAGAGAAGAGGAATATACTGTCAAAGAAATGGTTTAGAGGGCAAAAAAGAAAAAAGCACAGGGACTATTAATTATTATAATGATGATATAGTAGGTTGGTTGCATTTAGTAGGTTTTGCGTTTGATTCAAAAAATATTGATTTGGTTAGAAACACCTTAAACCTTAGGAAAAACGGATTTTATTTAACGCGAGAGAATTTTGTAAAAAAATTACCACTATTCAGTGCAAAAGCATTTCCTCAATTAAACTGGTGGGAAAAGGACTTATATTCTACAACTGGTGATGGCGGAAAAGTCTATGAAAATGATGAAGAATTCCTAAAAAAATGTTTAATTTTTTCGTGTTTAACTCAAAAAAATCGTTGCAGATCAATGATAGGTTCGGATAATGTTTTTTACAAAAACGAATTATGTTTTGAAAATGGGACATTGGCAAGTGAAAAACTTAATTATTTTGAAAAAGCAGGAATATTTTTAACACAAAGAGAGAAAAATTTAATACAAGATTATAAAGAAATAATTGAAGAA
>JAKSOS010000149.1 GCA_024405475.1 Clostridia bacterium | reverse complement strand
CAATTTGACGCACTTTTTTTATAGAAAACTCTAAAAATCAATGTTTCACATGGAACAATTTTATTTTGCAGTTTCAAAACGACGCTTTTTATTTTTGATTTTTTATTAGGATTGATATTATACACAACCCAACAATTATGCCCAATAAAGCACCCGTTAATATATAATGCAACGTCATAACTCCTTTATTCGTATTCCGTGTATATATAGCATTAGTTTACGTTTGATAATGTATTCCGGTAGTCGCATACCTTTTGTGTCTTCAACGATTATATTGCCGTCCTGGTCTTTGTAAACAAAGTCCGCATAATAGGCAACTTCCTTTTCTATCAACTTTCCTTTAATCTTTCCACCCCTAACGCCTACCGTGTCGGGTTCTCGCTGCGTTGGTATAAGAATATATTTCACTTGCATTTTAAGGTCCGATATTTCTCCCGACGCTTGCAATACTTTTAACACACAATATCGGCGGTATTCCTTTGCACTATCGAAAGTGATTCCGTCGCGTTCAATCTTCTTGTTGCTATATTTATTCTTTGTCCTACTTGTCATTTTTAGAAGCCTGTAATAATTCATTTAATTTTTGTAACTCCGCTTTTAATACGTCTATTGTTGCCGTTGTCGATACTTCACTTTCTCTTAACAAGGTTTCGCGACTGTCTTTTAATTCCGCTAATAAATCTTCTTTCGTAGTGCGTAGGTCCGTCTTGCTATCCGTTACCGTTTGTTTTTGCGCATTTCCGGTTGCTACGTTTATAAATATATACGTAAGGGCAGTTTGCGCAATGAAAGCAATAATTTCTATTTGCGACACGCATAATCAATTCCTTTCTTGCATATTCTTTATAGAACGTTGGCGGCGTTCAATTTGCGGGCAGGAAAACACACTCTATGCTTTGAGTAAAGCACGGCCGCCACCGTGTTTATATTGTTCGTCTTATGTTTAGAATTATGATAAATTGCGTATAATAACTTTGTAAGTCTTCCAACTTCCAAACCGTCCTAAAAATAGGACGGTTTTTCTTTTGTTGTTAAATCAAACCCCACTCCGCAAACTTTTCAAAGCCACCGATTTTATTTATATATTCTTTTGCGATTTCTACGATTTCACTATAAGGTTTTCCGTCTATTTCATTATCACCTATTGCACAACAA
>JAKSOS010000148.1 GCA_024405475.1 Clostridia bacterium | reverse complement strand
GTTTAACTCGTTTACTTTTGACCTGTACGTAGAGTTGTGTTCAATAATAAAGTTGTAAACTTCTTGGCTCATTTCTTCGCCGGTATACGGATTTAATGGCATTTTTTATCTCTCCAAAATATATTTATATTTTCGTTAATTATATTATTTTTCGGCTTAAAAATCAAGCGCAAAAACGTAAAACTTTTATCTTATGCACATATACGCATTTTCGCACGTTATTTTATGCGTACTCTACATTAACTTTTCGTTTTTTATTTGATTGATTTGCTTTTCGTCCTTTTTCTCGTCCAACTCTTTTACGTTTGTCTTGTCAGACTGTTTAAGGTCGGCTTCTTTGAGTTTATTGTCCGAAGAAAGTTTGTTTCCGAGCATTTCGGATATTTCTTCGCTTCTGTTTTTTATGAGCGTTCCGTTTTCCGCTTCGATTTCATCGTTGACGTTAAGACTGTCGAGTGAAACGTTCGGCTCGAAAAGTTTAAGACAGTTTAAAGCAAAATTAACTCTCGACTTATCTGTTTCCGAAAGAGTATTGAACGCCTTGTTTCGACACGTTTCTCGGATATATCTTTGAGCCACGTCGTTTAACTCGTTTACTACACGTTCGTCGTATGCGGTTTTTCCCGTGATGATATTATTAAGTGCTTTCGCCTTGTTTTCAAAGTCGATATAATTTTTATTGCTCTCGAAGTACTTATGGTTTTTATCTATTGCGGACGAAAGAGAAGTCGTACCGAACACATCGTCCATAGATGCCTTAATAGCAACTACCGCAGATTTTTTCTCGGCTACTGCAATTTGCAAGCCTTTGGAAAGTTTGGTAACGTCGACGAGCCCCTTTTGAGTACTTAAAAAGTTTATGATTAAGTCTTTTACGCTGGAGTCGAGTTGATTGACTTTCAAGTCGGGTTTTGCTATGCCGATAGCGGAAAACGCAAACGCAACACGCCCTTTCTCCGTATTGTTTAAATCCGCTTCGGTAGGACACTCTCTGAACTTGTGCCTTAAATAAGTCATAGCCTTTTTTGCAAGGTCGTCTTTTGCTTTATCTAACTGCGTAGCGTCGTCAAATGCCTTTGCATTTTTTATTTTATTATCTAATTCAAGTGCGGATTTTTTAAAGTTAATATACTCTTTTGAATCTCTTGAATACCAGTGGTCGTTCTCG
>JAKSOS010000147.1 GCA_024405475.1 Clostridia bacterium | reverse complement strand
ATAATTCCGCTTGTTTATCGGTTTTAATCTTATAAGAGCCGTCTTTATTCTTAATAATATAGCCTCCGTCATAATTAAACCCGTCGTAGCAAACGGAGTTATAAGATTTACTCATTTCGTAAAAATATTCTCTGTTTTGATAGTTAGAGTAAGACGAGAAACCGTTTATTGCAACGATAAAGATAACCAAAGTTAAAATGGTGGGAAGACACGAGCCCCACATAGAGTAGCCGTTCTTTTTATAAATTGCCATCATTTTTTGATTATAAAGCGTTTTATCGTCTGCATACTGTTTTTGTAACTTTTCCAGTTCCGGCCTCATTTGTTCCATAATAACGGAATTTTTTCTCATAGAATATCTTGAGAAAAAGTCAAACGGGGAAGTGATAAGCTTAAGTACAAGTGTAAACAAAATAACGCCGAAGGCAACGGAAGAAGTTATCCCTATTAGCCATTGAACGATTTTTGCAACCCAACTTAAATCGGACGTGGAAAAATTAACGTTTATCGTTTGAAAAAATTGCATTTTAATATACCCATTTAAGAACGCTTTTTTTATCGGGAACTTTATCAAATCCGCCTTTACACCAAGGCGTACAACGTAAAATTCGTTTAATTCCTAAAAATACCCCGTAAAAAAACCCGTGTTTTAATATTGCTTCAAGCATGTACTCCGAACAAGTTGGAATATACATGCAAGTACCTTTTGATAGATGTTTTTGGTAAAACCTTATAAGTTTTATACTTAAAAATTTTAACATAATAAGTTTTTATCTAAAACTCCACTTTTAATAAGTAATACCTTCATATCGGCTTTCAGTTCGTTAAATTCGTAACTTTCCGCCACTTTCGGAAAAAAAAAAAAAAAGAAGTTTTTAGCTATATACGGCACAAAACTTCTAAAAGACTCCCTTAATAATCTTTTTAATCTGTTTCTTTTAACGCTACCGCCGTTCTTTTTTCCGACGGCAAACCCAACTTTCAATTCCTTTTGTTCCAAAAAAATCATAGTAAGGTTTTTAGAGTAAACTCTCTTGCCACTCTTAAAAACTAATTGGAAGTCTTTTTCTTTTTTTAATCTGTAATCCAAATTACACCCTTTTAAATTTTAAGCGGAAAGATTGTGGCGACCTTTATTACGACGACGCTTTAAAACGTTCTTTCCCGAACGGGTTTTCAT
>JAKSOS010000146.1 GCA_024405475.1 Clostridia bacterium | reverse complement strand
CTGCCTTGCATAACACTTTCAGCCCCGCAATGCGGACATTTATATAAAACTTTTTCCAAGCCTTCTGCCCTATGCTTATCTTTAACCAAAACGCCCTTTGCCTTTTGCCAAGCGTATTCGTCGTAAACGAAAGCCTTTTTGATTCTGTCGTTTATCTCTTGATAAGATAATGTGTTAATTTCGTCTTTATCAACTATTTGCGTTACTTCGGCATTAATAGGAACTTTCTTTTTCTTTAAGTTCCAAACCGAACTGTTTATGTAATGCCCGTGAGAATTAAGCACCAAAACGGGAACGCCCATAAGTTTTGCCATTTTGCCTAAACTGGGCGGAAGTATCGCCGTTGTGCCGTTTATAGAATATCTTGCTTCCGGATACATTACTACGGATTGCTTTAACTTTTCCAATTACACCACCTATAATAAGATTCTTAACAAGCGAAGGGTCTAAAATAAATTTACGTGTGCCTATGCACCCGATATTACGCATTATACCTTCCCTATGAATAAAACCGTCTATTGCAACAACGAAAGTTGCTCTATGCGGAAACAAAAAACGCATAGCAACCTAAAAGTACAAAAAAGCGGCGTGCGTACATAAAAGCAAATACGGCGGTTTAACCCCTTCCGTATTTATTCTTTTTAGTTTAGAGTGCCTTCTTACAAGTTCGCTTACGCAAAGCCCCCAAGCAAGCGGTCTTAAATACCACTTCCATTTTTTAGGGGGTGCGGCGAAGTCAAACTTTTTATCTATGTTTCTATCCTTAGTATTATTTAATCCCATAAATCATTTTCCTTCATATTTATAGAAAAATTATACTTTATAGTAAATATTTATGTCAATATTTTTTAATATTTTTCAATAAAAAAATTATACCCAAACGATTGACTTTTGTGGCACTATACTGTAACATTAAGGTAAGGAAGGTGTAAAATGAATATTTGGATAATTTTGTTAATTTTACTCGGCGTAAGTTTACTTATTTCTTCAATTGGATATAAAAAGTTTTTATGGTTTATATCGGTTGGATACGGGCTTTCGATATTCGGGTGCGGAGTTGCGATTATAACGATATTCGCAATAAATAAAACGCTAAATATTACGGGGCTTATAGCATCAATATTACTTATGATTTACGGAATAAGACTTGGCGGATTCTTGCTTATAAGGGAACTTAAAAA
>JAKSOS010000145.1 GCA_024405475.1 Clostridia bacterium | reverse complement strand
AAAAAAGTTTTTTAAAAATTTATTTTTTATTTTTAAAAATAAAAATAAAAATAAAAAAAATATTTTTTAATTTAAAAAAATATTTTTAGAAAAAATTTTTTCTTTAAAAATTTTCCTGGGCTCCCTCGGGCAACGCCGCCTTCTTGTGGGAAGGAATCAAACGGCGATGGGAAGGAACTGGTGGTAAATCTTCAACATAGTAAATTACATTCGTGAGTCGGAAAACTGGAGAAGGAACTGTCTTTCCAGATTTATCGTGACAAGTACGATAGGCGCATTCATAGTCAATCAAACCTTCACGATAAAAACTTTCAATAATGTGGCGCAAAGCTTTGTCTGGTGTGCGCTTGGAGTCGTAGTGCAAAATTGTGCGCAACTCGTTTAAGGTAAATTCATAATAAGGAAAACCATTTTGCTTTTTCCAAATTAGCTTGTTTAACAAATAAGTATAAATGCGCAAGCAATTGCGGTTGCGTGTGGAAATTAAATAGTAAACCATCTCGCGCTGGATAAACTGGTAGCGATTGTTTTCGTTGTACAAAAATACATAGGAAGGCTTTGAGGCCGTCTTGTTGTAGGCTACGTTTGCCTCGGCAATAAGATTGGCTTTCTTTAGCTTGTCTAAATTATTGTACAAAGACTTGGCTGAGCTGTATTCGCAAGTTTCCATAATGCGTTCACGCGCATTAATAAAATTATCCTTGGTCACATATAGAGTTTTGTCTGGTGCCAATGACGACATATATAGAAGTTCGCCATAAAGTAAATCGTTTGTGCGCCACTCCATAAAATCTTCTTCCAAGCTTACTTTGCGCTTTTCTTCTTTGGGCGCAGGAATATGTTGGATTTCGCCATTCATTTTTTTCATCTCCTTACGATTGATTATAATAATTATAGCACGGTTTTTGTCCATTGTCAAGTATTTGCGAGTGTAAAATAAGAGCCCTACGAACATAAAATAAATGCTCAGTGTAAAAAAAGAGCCCTACGATAAGCCTCTCAGTGTAAAAAAAGAGCCCTACGAGTGTAAAAAAAGAGCCCATATCCTATTAGTTTATTATTAGTATATATCTTAATAGTATATAAGAACACGCCCTAATAAACCTCCTCCCTCCCCAGACCCCCAAAATCCCCGCAAAAAATTTTAGCCGCCCATATTATATTAATTACTTACCCTACGTTAAGTATATAAG
>JAKSOS010000144.1 GCA_024405475.1 Clostridia bacterium | reverse complement strand
ATTTAACTTTCTCTGAACCTTGGCCAAAAAGAATTGATGAAAACAAAAGATTTACTCATGAAAGTTATTTAAAATTATATGATAAAATTTTTAAGAAAGATAAACATATTATTATGAAAACAGATAATAAAGGTTTGTTTCAATATTTGCCATTTGCTATGCCTCCGTTATCTCGTATTCCTCGGTTGCTGATAACGTTAATGTATCATTGCCGGGATCTACTAAATTTGTGGTGCGTGATAAAACTATCATTTGCCTATCTATGCCTTGTTTTGGCGAATAAACTTTAACTTTATAGCCCACTCTAATAGCTGCAGCCCCAACGCTTGTATAACTCATATCCAAAAATTTAGCCTTTGCAGTTATTGTTTTCATTATGTTTTGCTTTAGATATTGAGCCCCGAGGTTTGTTAGCGCGGTGGTGCTTTTTACGTCGTCCCAAGTTACGAGCTTGTCTATTTCTCCATACTTTGTTACAAGTGCGTCTATTTTTGCGGTGGTGCCTCTGAAACGTGCATAATCGCCACTTTTTGCTCCTACGGGGTAAACAGTATTAAAGATATTAGGCTCGTCTATATCGACGTCCATTGAAATCAAATTTTGCCCCATTGTTAGCTCTTGCGTATTTTCATAAATCAGATCTTTTTTATAATCGAGCTTAAACCTATAACTTGCGGTATTGTTGACGGTGTTGCGCGTAACGCTCTCAAACGTTAATAAAAAATAGCCGCCAAATAGCTCTTGCAATTTCATTAACGCTTCGAGGCGCGTCGGGTAATTGTCAAAAATTATCTCCGTTATTCCTTGCTTATCCGTTACATTACAATCGCCATTTGCAATATGTAGATAGTTTTTACCGATATAAAAGCCCGAGTAGCCCATTCTATTAAATTGCGTTGCTATCGTATCGCTTGTCATATCTATTTTCAGCAATGTGTATTCGTATATTTTGCGATTAAACAAGCTAAACGCGCCCTCACAAAATACTTGCTTTTCGCCGTACATAGTTTCTACAACCTTTGTACACGGGCAGCAAAACAAAAAATGCTCTGTGTCTGATTTTTCAAGATAAAAAATACTTACGATCGAGGTTAACGCCTCTATTTTGTCTATATAGGGGTGCGTTGAGGGTACCGTAAAGCTAAACGATCCCGCTTTATTTACTTCTTGGGTTAATACCGGGCTAATTATGGCGAGCTCGTCTATTTCGGTATCA
>JAKSOS010000143.1 GCA_024405475.1 Clostridia bacterium | reverse complement strand
CTTTACTGGAAGATAAAGGCCTAGAAAAAGAAGTAATAGACGCAGTAAGACTTATTAAAGGCGAAGGAACAGTAACCCTATACAGAAAGGATAAGAAATAATGACACCACAAACGGTTATAAAGAACACCTTGAAGAACGAAGGAAAGACCTTAACGGATGTTGCTAACAATTATGGGGAAGAACTTAAAAAACTGTCCTACGATATTTACAAAAAAGGCGGGATGTCAATAACCCTGTTTTTAGAACTTATGCAGACGCTTAATTATGATGTTATCGTAACTAACGGGGATAAGACCTATTCACTTTCAAACGAAGATACAAAAGAGTTAGTAAACGATTATTCATCCGTAACGCTAGTAGATTATATTCAAGCGAAAGAAACACACGCTACACTTAAAATGCAACTTGCAGAAGATGAAGAAGAAAGAATTAAAGCGGAAGCAAAGCGAGAAGCATATAAACAGGTTAAAAGAGAAGTAGCCGAAAGAATTATTAAAACCGAACTGTTGAAGAGTGGGGAAACAATAATAGATACACGCAGAGTAGAACAGGCAATAGCCCTTTTAACACATTTAGGACTAGGCGAAGTAAAAGTAAAGGATGTTATACAAAAATTAAACGCCTATTACACCGATATTTTAACGATTTAAGCGATTTTTTTATTATTTTAATGTAATTATATTAAAGGCTTTCTGCACCTCTTAAAACGCAGATTTTATTAACTATGATTAACGAAGAAAACCTTAAAGAAAACACCACACCTATAAAAGAAGAACAGGAAAGACCTAAACATAAATTATCTTCTTTACTTCCTGCAACCGCAAACTTTTTATTGCCTTATTTTAATCAACCAGAGAGAATAGCAGACCTTCTTTCTGCATACTGGGATAAAGTGCAAAAAATGAGGGATAACACCCCTTCCGGTGCAAGTATTTTTGAAAGAGCAATATTACAAAGAGAATATATTGATACCTACGAAATAGAAGAAGATATAGCAATAAAATATTATATTGCCGATAAAAGAGAAACCCCAGAAAGCATAATAGATGATGTTAAAGTTTTTTTAGCCTCATTAAACAAAGAAACTATTGAAGAGGTTATCTATAAAGAAAGACTATTAACAGAATTTTTGATAGGCCATATTGATTTTAGCAGAGAATTAGAGCAGGCAGACGGAACATTTATCGCACCTAGAAAAATAGCAGATGATGAGAGCAAAAGC
>JAKSOS010000142.1 GCA_024405475.1 Clostridia bacterium | reverse complement strand
ATGATAAACGGCTATTCTAAAAAAAGAGCAAAGAAATACGTGCTAACCGATTTTACGGTAATTTCGGTTTTCGGGTTGATTTTCGGAAACGTTTTCGGACAACTGTTCAGTAGGTTAACGATACTTAACCTGTCGGGATATACCGATTATTTCGTTAAGGGTATAAGCCTTAAAGGGAGTTTATTTGGAACGCTTATAAGCGTATCGCTGATAATAATTATGACGATATTTGCGTTAAAGAAAATAGACGGCTTTGATTTGCGTGACGCAAATTCCGTTTGTTGATACAAAAACTTACAAAAACGTAAAATATCAAGAAAAATATTGCAAAATTGATTTAAATGTATTATTATATAGTTGTAATTAATTATTGAGCTTTACAACAAAGGAAAAAAATATGGTTGTTGTGGATTACGTAGCATTGGCTATTGCGGTTGCTTCGTTATTAATCGGTGTGATAGCCGGTTTCGGTAAACAATTAAAGGCACTTACAAGCGGATTTACGGGTTTTATTATTTCGGTTGTAATTTGGTATTTTTTAAGCGGTGTGTTGTTAAACGTTCCGTTCGTGGAAAATTTATTAAATCAATTTAACGGCGTTTTGGCTGGTTCGGATAACGTTATAGTTAAACTTTTAATTTCCGTTAGGATTGATTTGGTTGTATATTTAATAGTTTTGTTTATAATCGTATCGATATTAAAAACCATTATCGTTGCAATACTTAAAAAGACGGTTGAAGCGGAAAACGTCGTTATGATAGTAATAAATAAAGTTTTGGGTGTGGTTATAGCGTTTGCGATATTTGCACTTATTGTTTTAATAGCTTTCCAAGTTTTCTATTGGATAAGCGGAACGGATAGCTTTATTTACGGATACGTTAAGGGCAGTTTCTTTAAGCTTGATTACGTTTACGAAAATAACCCGATAGCAAAGTTTATTAACCTTTTGCAAATATAATAAAAAGTAATATTTTATACTATTTAATCTAAAAATATCGTTTTTTGCGTAACAAACGTTTTTTTACATAAAAGTATTTACAACTAGCTAAAAAAATGTTAAAATACACGTATAAAAAATAATGATAAACGGAGAAATCATTATGGAAATTAAAAAAAGAGAACAAAAATTAGACATTGACCAGTACAAGATTGGGGAAAACGAAGAACAAGAAGTGCTAAAGAAGGAAGTTAAACCGTCTGCCAAAAAGGCGGTTAAAGCTAACAAAG
>JAKSOS010000141.1 GCA_024405475.1 Clostridia bacterium | reverse complement strand
ATTTAGATGCTTATAATAATACTGGTGGGGCTGTCAAGAAAAAAGAAGAAACGCATAAAATGGCAGAAGCGAATAAAGCGTTTGCGCATTTTAAGTATTAAAGTATAAATTAAAAAATAACAGA
Source organism: Clostridia bacterium (assembly GCA_024405475.1). Classification (GTDB taxonomy): domain Bacteria; phylum Bacillota; class Clostridia; order Christensenellales; family Borkfalkiaceae; genus UBA1259. The sequence goes on along the minus strand of JAKSOS010000141.1, from coordinate 1,131 downwards.
AGGAGGGAGAATATTGGCGATAAGAGAATATCCGTTAGAAAAGACAAGAAATATTGGAATCATGGCGCATATTGACGCGGGGAAAACAACTTTGACAGAACGAATTTTATATTATACTGGAGGAAATTATAAAATCGGCGACACTCACGAAGGAACAGCAACGATGGACTGGATGGAGCAAGAACAGGAACGTGGTATCACAATTACGTCAGCAGCAACAACAACGCACTGGAAGTTAAAAGATGGCGATATGCATAGAATCAATATAATTGACACGCCAGGGCATGTGGATTTTACAGTTGAAGTTGAGAGATCTTTAAGAGTTTTAGACGGAGCGGTCGGTGTATTTTGTGCAAAAGGAGGAGTCGAACCACAGTCAGAAACTGTTTGGAGGCAAGCGGATAAATATAATGTGCCGAGGATGGCATTTATAAATAAAATGGATATAATGGGTGCGGATTTTTATAATGCAGTAGATATGATAAAAAATCGTTTAGGAGCGCAGCCGGTTTGTGTGCAGTTGCCGATTGGATCGGAAGATAATTTTGTTGGGATAATTGATTTAATGGAAATGAAAGCTTATATTTATAAAGACGAACTTGGCAAAAATATAGAAATAGTCGAGATTCCAGAAGAAATGCGAGAAAAATCGGAAAAATATCGAGTTGAGATGGTAGAATTAATTTCTGAGACAGATGAGGATTTAATGGAAAAATATTTATCTGGGGAAGAGCCAAGCATAGTTGAGTTAAAAAAAGCTTTAAGAGCGGCGTGTATAAAAACGGTATTAACGCCTGTTTTTTGTGGATCTGCGTATAAAAATAAAGGTGTGCAAAAATTATTGGACGGAATAATAGAATATATGCCATCGCCAATTGATATTAAAGCGATAAAAGGAGTTAATAGCGACGGAGACGAAATAGAAAAACATGCATCGGATCAAGAACCGTTTGCTGCATTGGCGTTTAAAATTATGAACGATCCGTTTGTAGGAAAACTTGCTTTTTTTAGAGTTTATTCTGGAGTTTTAGAAGCTGGTTCGTATGTATATAATTCGACAAAAGGTAAAAAAGAGCGAATCGGACGAATTTTGCAGATGCACGCTAATCATCGAGAAGAAATAGAAAAAGT
>JAKSOS010000140.1 GCA_024405475.1 Clostridia bacterium | reverse complement strand
TGCTATGTTTTTATCGGCGGAACTGTTCCATTTGCAACTTATTCCCCTTTCTTTTTTACTTACGATAGTAAACAGCATAAAGGGAATACCTTTTTCGCCGAGTTATGAAATGTTTTTCACCCTTATCATATTTGAAATACTTAACGAAGCGAGTGTGCGTATGCCGAGATACGTCGGTATGGTAGTATCAATCGTAGGCGGTTTGGTATTAGGCGAAACGGCGGTAAACGCAGGTATAATTTCCGCCCCGACTCTTATGATAGTTGCACTCTCCGGAATATGCTTATACACCGTGCCGGAATTAGTGCAGTCTTTTTCGCTAATAAGGTTGGTTTTATTGCTTATTGCAGGTTCTTTGGGCGGATACGGAGTGCTACTTCTCGCCGGAATTATGATGATATATTTAGTTTCGTTTGAAAATTACGGCGTACCTTTAACTGCCCCGTTTTCACCACTCATTAGAGAAGACTTAAAAGACGGAATATACAAAGGCTTTTTGCTTGAAAACAACGTCAAACCAAAATCGCTTGTTCCGAAAAACAAAGAAAGAATAAAAATAAAAAAGGTAAGTTAATGAATAAAAAATCCTTAAAATTAAGACAAATATGCTTCTTTTTAATAGCGTTTGTCCCCATAACGAAGTTTTACACTATGCCGAGTATTTTAGCGTCAATTTGCGCTAATAACGGTCTAATATGCATAGCATTCAACTTTTTATTAGACTTTATAACCCTTTACTTTATCATTTCGGTAATAGATAGCGAAGATAAAAACGTCTTTACTCTCTAAAAAGAAAAAATAGGAGAAATTCCTTCTAAATTGATACTTTTTAGTTATGTGATATTCTTTTTATTTAAGAGTTTTATTCCCATAGCCGAACAAAAAGAGTATATAGAATTAACTCTTTATATAAACACCCCTGACGTGTTAAACTTTATGCCATTTTTTATCTTTGCATTTTACTTATGCCTTAAAAGATTGAGAGTTTTAGGCAGAATATCGGATATACTATGGGCGTTTACTCTCGCAAGTTTAATAATGCTTTTTGCATTAAGTATTTCAAATATCAACTTGGAAAAAATGTTGCCACTTGGGAAAGTAAAATTAAGCGATATAATCTACGGTTCTTTTTCAACGTTAAACTGGTATGGAGACTGCGTATATTTTCTTTTTTTTATAGGCGAATTTAATAAAACAAATAACTATAAAAGAAGTATTCTATTAACTTTTCTTTTGGTATTTTTAATTGTAATTATCTTTTATATAGTGTTTTATTCAACTT
>JAKSOS010000014.1 GCA_024405475.1 Clostridia bacterium | reverse complement strand
ATTATACGAATATTAAAATAGATGAATTATTAAAAGAAAGAGAAGAATTTATAGATTTCATAATTCAATATAATCAATGGAATTATATACTCAAAATTCAAATAAAACTTTTAATAAAATATCTTCAAATTTCCAATCAATAGGAGAAAAATATTTACCAAAAATGAATTACTATTATAGAGAAAGAATAAAAAGAACATCAGATGCAATTGATTTAAATAAAAAATTTTTAAATAGAATCATTCAAAAATATAAATCTTCTATGAATTATTATGAAAAATAAACTAAAAAAGAAATTGATATATTATTTACTTAAGATGAAAAATATTTTTAAAAAGGAACAATATTTCCATATATTATGAAACAATGGACTGATTCATGTAAAATAGAAAGAGTAGAACAATATGGATATATTATTTCAGAAATAAAATAAAATTTTAAGCCATTTTCATGAAAATTTAAATTTTTAGTTCCAAGAACATGTATTTGTAGACTTGGATAAAAAATATTAAAATCAGGTTTTGATGTCTAATGTAATGAATACAACTATTCTTATGTAATTATTTCAGATTATCTTTTATATAGTGTTTTATTCAACTTTTTATTCAATAGCGTTCAGACAAAAGTTTGCCTTAACCGAAATAAGCAAATATTCAACAGTTATAAACAATATAGGTAGGTTTGATTATATAGCACTTTTTGCTTTGATTTTATCTACTGCTTTTTCAATTTCTCTCCCGCTTTATTTTGCCGTGAGAATATTAAATCATATTTTCCCCATGAAGAAAAATCAATGGATAATATCAGCAATTATTTGCGTTTTAATGGGGACGGTTATTATATTTACCCATCAGTATTTATACAGCATAGAGACCTTCTTTAAACAAAAAATGTGGTTAGTTTTCTTACTATTTTCTAATATATTGCCTATCGCAATATCCATTATATTAAGGAGCAAAAAAAATGAAGTTCACAGCCGTTAAGTTTTTATTACTCGGAGTTTTTGTAGTATTTATATTTTTCTTTACAAACGATTTTGGACTAATTGACGTAGAAAAAACTGCCATAATAACGGCAATAGCCATTGACTATGACAGCGAAAAAAACGAATATGAAGTAACTACGCAAATAGCCGTTCCAGAGGCGACCGACACTCAAACTGAAAACGACAAAGCACAATTATCAAGTACGGGAGGTACAATGGGCGAAGCCATAAGAAGTATCGGCGATAAATCGGGGTGGTTTCCGAATATGCAGTTTTGTAATCTTATAATTATAGGAAACGAACTCTCTAAAACGAACACTATAAAAGTTATGGATTACTTTTCTAAAACTTTACGTGTACAAGATTCTGCACTCGTTATTTTAGCCGAAGATAAGGCAAGCGACTTACTGAAAATATCTACACCTCTTGACAATATATCTTCTTTTGCAATACAAAAAATATTGCTTAAAACGGACAGCTTTGATAACGATATAGTAAGTACTGATATAAAAGAGTTTTGCGAAGGATATTACTCTATAAACCAGTCTTCTTATTTGCCGTTAGTGAAAAAAGTAAGTCAAAACGAGCAAAATAGCGATTCATCGTCAAGTAGTGGTGGCAGTAGCGGAAGTGATAAAACAGGTGGAGCAAAGGGCAATTATATCTTTAACGCCACAACTACGGCACTTTTTTATAAGGGCGAGCAAGTCGGCGAGTTAACTGAAAGCGAAACTCTAACCTTTAACACCTTAACAAAGTCAATAAAAGGAACGACACTTCAATTAAAAGACGTTTTAATCAACGGAAAAGAAACTAACGTTTTAGTCACTTTTCATAAAAGCAAACCTAAAATAAAGCTATACGCAAATGAAAATCAGTTAAAAGTGCTATTAGAAATAGACGCATATTGCAAATTAGTTGACCAGAACGCCACTTATTCAGATAACACCGATTCTAAAAACGTTCCGCTGCCCCTTTCGGTAAAATCAAAAGCAGAAGAATTTTTTAGAGATAATCTTATAAGTTTAATACAAAAAGAAAAGCTTTCTGGTTGCGACTTTTTGAACTTAAAAAACAAACTGTATCACCTAAACAATAAATATTATCCACTATATAAAGATAATTTCTTTGATAAATTAGAATATGAAATAAAAGTTAATATAACAGGTCAAAAGTAATAAAAAAGCGTCCGCTTTTAACGGACGCTTTAATTATTTATTACGTTTAGATTATTTATTCTTGTTTTTACCTATTCCGAGTAAAATATTCAATATTTCAACTACAAGTAAAACTCCCAAACCACCGACAGCGTAAGTTGCACAAGTCAAACAACCATTGATAAAGTATCCAACTAAACCGATAGCAACGTCACTAATAAAGAACATACCACCTGCAACTATTCCTAAAATACCGAATTTCTTTTTACCTATTCTTACGATAAAGTTAATAATTGATAAAACGACGAACATTCCTACAACGATGAATATGCCTAAATGAAGGTCACATTCTTCTTTATAAACCAAAGCGACTTCCTTAAACGAACTAACTTCCAAGTGCATATAGCCTTGTTCATCAACGGTATAAGTAGTATCAAGTTTAACTTCATCACCTAAAGCAATTTTCTTTACTGAAAGTTTACCGTTAAATTCACCGTAAACAATTATTTCTGCATTTTGTTCGCTTAATCCTATCGGAAGAGCAATTTTAAGTTTAACTATTTCGCCCTTAATAACGTCAGCATTTTCAATTACTTGCTTTTTATTGCCAACTTGTTTATAAAAAGAAACATTTAAAACTCTTTCAACATAGTCGTTCTTGCCGATTACGTTGTTATAATTATAAGCAATTTTTTCTTCTTTTAATGCGCTGTTTATTCTGCTACTTGTGATGTTATTTAATTGCATCTTAACGTCGGAATCAATTCCGCCTACAGTACCAAAATACATATACGCATCTTCTTCGTCAATTACGTATTCTTCTTTTTGGGGTAATGCACCTATTTTAACTTTTCCGCATTTTGTACATTTATACATAATTGTTCCCTGTGCATCAATAGTCGGTGCAGTTATAATAACGCCATCATCATAACTATGATTGCAAGTTGCGGCGGAAACTTTTTCGGAATTATAAATTCCGCCAAAAGCTAATCCTATGCAAAGTAGCATTATAAAACACAAAACAGCAACAAATATGCTTTTTCTTGTTTTTATCATAAGACTTACTCTCCTTGTTTTAGAGTCATATCAAGGTATATTATATTATATTATAAATAAATTATCAAGCATTTTTTAATTTTTTAGGCAAATTGACTATGCTTTTACCTTAAAAATAATCTTTTGGACTTTTTTATCGTTGATTTTCAGTCCCGGTTTGTGCAATTCGTACGGGAAGAAAATCATAAACGATTTATTATCTAATATAAGTTCGTTAGCATTTTTACTGCTCGTAAAACCGCAATCTTTTTCATTTCCTTCTGTAAACTTAGACTTATCTAAAGAATAGAATACTTTTTCTTTGTTTTTCAATACGATTTGAATATCAATATACTTAATATGACTTTCGTACTTATCGTCTTTAATTTCCTTACCGATATATTCTTGACGGTTGTAGTTTACTCTGCTTGAAATCTTTTTCTTTCCTAATGGAAGAGCGAGTAAATCGTTTTTAGCGATAAATTTTAATACGTCGCTAAAACCTTTGTTGAGTTTAGCATATTTTGCTAAGTTTTCCATTTTGTCGTAAATCATAAATAACCTTCCTTTTTTTATTAAAGTATAACACCCCTACGAGATATAACCGTAGAGAATACTATTTGAGTTTTTGTTCTTCCGTAATGTTGAAGCGTGTTTATAAACTTATCCATATCAACGGTATTCTTAAAAACGACCTTGATTAAAAGGGAATATTCCCCCGTCACACGGTTGCACTCTAAAACTTGCTTGCTTTCTTTTAGAAGCGAGTACAATTCTTCTTTTCTTTCCGGTGAAACTTCCATATCTATATATGCTTTAATATTGTCGTTAAAAACAGAATCGTCAATTTCGGTAAAATAACCTTTAATTATTCCTTTTTTTGTCATTTCTTCAATCCTTGCGGAAACGGTAGGTTGAGAAATATATACCTTTTCAGATATACTTTTAACCGAGATTCTCGCATCGTCTTGAAGAAGTTTTAATATTTCTAAATCCGTATTATCTATAACGCTTTTCATTTTTCACCTCATTTAGATTATAATTTAAAAAATAAAAAAAATAAAGTGTTTTTTTTAATTTATTAAAACTATTTTACCTTTTTTTTAATTTTATAATAAGTTTTACTAAAAAATGAATTACGATTGACTTTTTTTACGTTGTTTAATATGATTAAATTACAAATAGTTATTTGGCGTGAGAATTAAACTTACGCATACGTTTCCAACAATATATTTACAGGATAAAAGCGAACGAAAAGTTCGCTTTTATCTTTTTAAATCCGTAATAAAAAATTTTAGTATTGACAAATACTATAATAAGTGCTAAAATTATTCTTGTTAGGAGAAAAATATATGAAAAGATTTTTGATTATTATTATGACGATGCTTGTTTTACTCACAAGCGTTTTAGCAACGGCTTGTAGTTGTAAAGATAAAGACAAAGATTATACTCCACCACCAGACGGAGAAGAAAACAATTTTATTGAAGACGATTATATTTAATATAAAACATAAGATAAAAAGGCTATCATTAGATAGCCTTTTTTATTACTTAATATGCTTTAAATATCTCTTTTTCTTTCTTTTTGTAATCTAAATACAACTGTTTATAGTTTTCGCTACTATACTCGCAAACGTCTTTTTTAGCGATAAGTAAATCTGCCGCACTTTCCACGCTATCGTAAACGCCCGTGCCAACGCCCGCAAATATAGCAGAACCAAGACAAGCAGTTTCGCTTTCCACCAAAGTTTCAACCTTTTTGCCGGTAACGGCACTTTTTATTTTAAGCCACAATTTACTCTTTGATCCACCGCCGACAGAACGGATTTCGTTAACCGGAACGTTGAGATAATCAATATACTCCTTTATCATATAAGCAACTGACTCCATAACAGAACGGATAAAGTGTCCTCTTTCGTGCTTTAATTCTATATTGAAAAAAGAACCGTGTATTTTAGGATTATTAACAGGCATAACCGTTCCGCAAAGGTGTGGAATACAAATCAAACCGTCGCTTCCTTCGTTTACGTTAGACGCCAACTCGTTCATTTTATCGTAGTCCATATCAAAACAGAAAGTTCTTTTAACCCACTCTAACGTAGCACCTGCCGTAGGAGCCCACATAAGTAGGCAATAAAGCCCTTTTTTATAGTAATAAGCCGAAACCTTTAATCCGTCGTAAAACGGTGGAAAATCTTTTGTAACGGCGCAAACTGCCAATGCCGTACCTGTCGTTTCCGAAATAATTCCTTCTTTAACGACGCCTGCGCCTGTAATACCTGCAATTTGGTCAAGTGCGCTCGTGGTAATTTTAACGCCCTTGTATTCGCCGACTAATTCACCGCTTTCTCTTAAAACGGAAAGTTGACTTTTGTCAATTCCGATATAATCTAAAACTTCGTCTATATATTCGCCCGTTTTGATATTCATTAAAAGAGAAGATGAATATAGCGACCTAGAGCCTTCTGCTTTTCCCGTAAGTTTATAAATAATATAATCTTCTAAAAGCAAGAACTTATCTGCCTTAGAAAAGATTTCAGGTTTATTTTCTTTAAGCCACATAATCTTCGGAGCAGGATAACCTGCGGGAACTTCCGCTTGACCCGTCAACTCGTAAACTTTCTTTAAGCCGAAATGTTCTTCAAACTCTTTTGCTTGTTTTTCGGCACGGTTATCAAGCCAAATAATGGCGTTCATTAAAGGATTTCCGTCTTTATCTAAAACAATCATGGTTTCGCCTTGAGTGTCAATAGATAGAGCGTCAACCTTGTATTTAGCAGTCATATTATCAAATATTTCGCAAAATACGTCAAAGAAACTTTGTGCAGGAAATTCAATAAATTCGCCTTCGGTTATAAGCTTATATTGTTTAGACATTGTTTCAAGTCTTTCGCCCTTTTCATTAAACAAGCAAGCCTTAATAGAAGTCGTACCAAAATCTACACCTAAAAGATTACGCATTACATTTCTCCTTGAAATTATTTTTTGTAATTATATATGAAAATAAAATTGTTATCGCTAAAATCAATCCAAGTATCAAAGAAAAGATATATTGAGAACGCCAACCACCGTTAGTGTTTTCAATTATTAAAGAAAGAATATACGGCGTAGCACCTGCCGATACCGAAGCAATGGCGTTTGTTATTGCCGAATATACACCTGCATTTATCTCACTTCTCATTTTAAATGAAATAGTAACGCTAAACGAAGTAACGGCACGAGAAAGCAAAACGAACGTAAGCGTTAATAAAATCATTATTATTGACAAGAATAAATTACTGATTAAACTGTTATAAAAAATGCAAATAACGGTAAGGATAGCAATTATAACAGCAGATAAAACTAAACAACACTTGACGAAATTCGGTTGCTTTTCGGAATAGAAAACCCCAAAAACAGGACCTAAGTAAGTGATTATAGGAATTGCCAACGAAATATATATAGCGTTATCTTGCGAAATTCCGAAAATATTTTTTATACTCGTTGCAAAAAGTCCGCTAACGCCGTAATACATAGCGTAAGATAACAGCGAATACATTATGCTTAACGTATAATATAAAACTTTACTTTTTTTACTTTTAAGGGGTATGGGCGGTAATTCGTCCGAAGCGATTTGTTCTTCTTTATTTTCTTTTTGAATAGGTTTAAGTTTAAATGCAACAAAAGGAAAAACAATAAGAAGAGCGGTAAAAATTATACTCGTAATAATAAAAGGAATTTGCCATACTTTATTGAAAAAAGAAATGGTAAATATTGCTAGAATATATGCAAATGTGTTGCCAATGGCAAATCCTGCAAGAATAAGTTTTTTTGCCTTTTGGTGCATGCTTTCGGGAAGAAAAGTGGTCAATAAATAAACACACCCCGAAAATGCGCCTGCTTGAAATATTCCGTTTAATGCAAAAATAACCCAAAACGTTTTAATACTTTTTGCAAATATTAAAATAATATATGATATTGCGGAAAACGGAAGAGTTATAACCAGCATTTTTCTAACGTTTATTTTAGAAAACATAAATGCTAAAATAATTTGAGTAACCGCATAGGTTATATAATAAAAAAGATTAGACAACGTAGCAGAAGATTTTTCAACGCTAAAAGCATCTAAAATTATATCAAGTTCCGCAGTAAAAATTGACTTGCCGACCATCGTAATTATGTATAAAAGCAAACACGCCCACATAAAAATACGATATTTAAGTTCCGGCTTTTTCATATGTTCTATTTCAATATCCATAATAACTGCTAAAATTACTTATTAAAATTATCTTTAAGTGAAACTATTTCGCTTAATATTTCCTTGCCCTTAACTACTAATCTCTTAAAATATCCCGTTCTCATAAGTTGATACGGAGTATCAATATCGTTAGTAAATACGTAAGGCTCTACTTTGCCGTTAAATACGCTTACGCTGTTTTCGTTCATTCTTTCCGAGAAATCTTGACCTTCGTATTCGGCATCTTTAAGTAAGTATCCGTATTTTCTTATTTCAATATCCTTTCCGTCCGCTTCGTTTACCCATTGAATCGTGCCTTTAACTTTAATACCGGACGTATCGTTTCCGCTCCTTGAATCTTCAACGTAAGAACAAAGAAGCTCTTGTACGTTTCCGTCTTTATCAAAGACAACATCATCACAATGAATAATATAAGCCGATTTAAGTCTTACGTAGCCGTCTTTTTTAAGTCTAAAATACTTTGGTGGCGGAGCGAGAGAAAAATCTTCTGCGTCAATGTAAATATGCTTGGAAAAATTGATTTTTCTCGTTCTCTTTATTTCTTCGTTAGGGTTGATTTCAAAATCTACTTGTTCACTCTTTCCGTCAGGGTAATTTGTAATAGTTACTTTTAACGGCTTTAACACAGCCATAGCTCTTTCGGCGTTAGCGTTAAGATATTCTCTGACACACGCTTCAAGATAAGATATTTGCACTTCGCTGTTTGCTTTAGCAATACCTATACGAGCGCAAAAATCTTTTAACGCTTCGCTCGGAATACCACGGTTTCTTAAACCTGTTAGGGTTGGCATACGTGGATCGTCCCAACCGTCAACCTTTCCTTCTTCTACAAGGCGTTTTAGATATCTCTTACTCATAACAAGGTTAGTTACATTTAATCTTGCAAACTCAATTTGACGTGGCTTTGGATTAAATCCCAAAGTTATACCGACCCAGTCGTATAAAGGTCTATGGTCTTCAAACTCTAACGTGCAAAGAGAGTGAGTTACACCTTGCAAATAATCGCAAATGGGGTGAGCAAAATCGTACATAGGATAAACACACCATTTATCGCCCGTGCGATAGTGAGTTTCTCTTAATATTCTGTAAATAACGGGGTCACGCATATTGATGTTTGGAGATGCCATATCTATTTTAGCACGCAAACATTTACTTCCGTCAGGGAACTTACCTTCTCTCATTTCGTGGAAAAGTTTTAAGTTTTCTTCTACGCTTCTGTTTCTATATGGGCTTTCTTTTCCGGGTTCGGTTAACGTGCCACGGTTAGCCGATATTTCTTCCGGAGTCATATCGCAAACGAAAGCGTTGCCCATTTCTATTTCCTTTTCGGCGTAAGAATAGATTTGTTCATAAAAATCTGATGCATGTACGACTTTATCGTAAGAAAATCCGAGCCATTCAATATCTTTTTTGATTGCTTCTTCATATTCTTCTTTTTCTTTAGAAGGATTTGTATCGTCTAAGAAAAGATTGCACTTGCCGTTATACTTTTCTTTTACACCAAAGTTTAAGCACAACGATTTTGCGTGCCCTATATGAAGATATCCGTTAGGTTCAGGCGGAAAACGAGTTTGAATTTTGTTTTCATCAACTTTTCCGCTTTCAATTTCTTCGTTAATAATTTGTTCAATAAAATTAGTTGCTTCTACCATAGAATTCACCTTTTATAATACTCTTTTTTTATTTTACCACAATAAAACAAAATTGTAAAAGAAAAAAAGCATTTTAATAAAAATATAACAAACAGGCACGGCAATAAATTGCCATGCCTGAAAAAAATAATTTCAATCTAAAATTATAAAACTTAATACCCCACTGCTAAACCGAATAAAAGTAATCCGCAAGTTAAAAGTAAATTAAGCACTTGGAACTTCCACGAATATTTAACCCACTTTCCGTATCCCGTTTCGGTTAATCCCAAACTTATTAAAAGAACTGGATTTGTAGGATAGAAAACGTTTGAAAATCCATCTCCGAAGGCAAATGCTAAAACGCAAAGTTGTGGAGAAATACCAAATAAATTAGCAACGGGTACTATTAAAGGAATAAGCATAGCCGCTTTTGCCGAACCCGAGCCGATAAAGAAATTCATAATCAAAACGAAAAGATAAATAAATAAAATCAAAGTCCATTTCGGCATAGAAGAAGCCACTTTAACAACGCCAAACAAAATAGTGTCTAAAATCATAGACTTTTCTAAAATGTACTTTATTGACGAAGCAATTAAAACTAGTAAAACAGCAGGGAGCATTTCAATTAGCCCGTCCTTAAACTTTGATAAAAAGGGCTTTAACTCCATACCGGAAACGAAACAAGCAGTTGCTCCTGCAATAAGGAACATAAGCGCTATTATAACCATAGTAATTCCTTGAATTGCCTTAATAAATGCAGAAGCAAATACAATAGCGATACCGATTCCCAAAATTACGGCAAAACTTAAAACTGCCCTATCAAACTTTTTATCAGGTATAAAATTAATATTTAATAAAACTTGTTGACCGCTTTTTGTATCAACCCTTTTTGCGTATAGATAAAGGAAAGAAAAAAGCAAAGCGTAAATCAAAACAAATGAAACGAGTCTTAACCATATACCGGAAAACATAGGTAAACCTGCACACGTTTGCGCTACGCCAACCGTGAAAGGATTGCATACGCCGGAGGCAAATCCCGAACTTACCGCAAGCAAACTCATACCGAGTCCCGTTAAAACGTCCCACCCTAAGTTGATAGATAAAGCAACGATAATAGGGACTAACGGTACAACTTCTTCAAACGAACCGATAAGAGAACCCATAGCCATAAAAAAGAGAGTGATAATGGCGAGCAAGAGATACTTTTTATGACCGAACTTTGCCGTTATTTTATCAATCATATATTGCATAATACCGCACTTATTTAAGCAACCGAATATTCCGCCAATAACGAGTAAAAATATTACGACGAATAAAACTGATAACGTATAATTCGGATTAAGCACCAAAATAGGAGATGCTATCCATTGCCAAAACGAAAACTTCACGTCGCCTATTTGCGAATAAGTTCCGTCTATAATTTTTTGCGTACCGTCTGCAAGTTCTTCTCTTTGAAATTGTCCTGCAGGAATAATAAACGTCAACACGTAGCAAAGCACCATAACACCGAAAATAATAGCAATAGCCGTTATAAACGATTTAGCACTTACACTCAATCCTTTTTTTTCTTTTGTATTTTCCATTTTTAATTTCTCCCCATAAGGTATTTATAAAATTCAACCGCCTTAAATAAAGCGTCTATATCAAGGTTTTCGTTTATTCCGTGAATACTTTGTAATTGTTCGTCCGAAACGGAAAAAGGAGTAAAACGCAAACAGTTATCGCAAATCTTACTCATATATCTTATATCCGCCGCCGTATTGCTTATAAATGGAACAGCCTTAACAGAAGGAAAAAACTTGTTTACTGCACTTTCCAAAAACTTAATTTGTTTTCCCTTTATATCGGCGATACCCGATTCAACACCCATATCAACAACCTGCATATTAACTTTATATTTATCGGCAATTTTCTTAACAACCTGCAAACTGTTTTCACTGCCTTGGTGATGCGAAAATCTCATATCCGCCGTCACGCTTGCTGTTTGCGGAATCGTATTAAAGTTTTCCGCTCCGCTTGCCATTGTAAAAGCAACCGTCGTTTTTAGCATAGCGTTTCCCGTTGCGGAAACTTTCGGCATTACCATTTTTAAAACGGGTGCAAATAATTTTGCGTGGGCAAAAATAAATTTCTTTACACCCTTCATATTAACCGAAAATCTCTTTAACATTTCAATGAGTTGCGGTGTGACCTTGGCTTTTAGTTTTTTTGTGTTTTCAACTTCTACCATAAACTTAGATAGCCTTATTAAAGGCGAGTTTTTAGGCGGAGCAGATGCGTGCCCACCAAAAGAATCGGTAGTAAACTTAATAGCGTGGCAACCTTTTTCGGCAATTCCTATCATTGCGTATTTTCCGCTTGAAACACCGAGTGGATCATCAACGACCATACCGCCTTCGTCATATACAACGTCAAACTTAATATTTTGACTACTTAAATACTCTGCTATTTGTTCAGCGCCCGAGCCTTCAACTTCTTCGGTACAAGAAGAAACAAAATAAATATCTTTTTCGGGGACAAATCCGTCTAAAATAAGTTCTTCGCACGCTTTAAGCATTGCGTACAAACCACCCTTCGTATCAAGAGTACCACGTCCCCAAATTTTTCCGTCAGCAATTTCGCCACCGAAAGGCTCGTGTTCCCATTTTCCTTCCGCCTCAACTACGTCGTGATGATTCATAAACATAACGGGATCGTCGCTTGACTTACCTTTCCATTTTAGCAATAAGCTCCCACCGAAAAGTTTTTGTTCGCAAACCGAAAAAACGTTTGGAAATAGAGATTTTAACACGTCTTGAAAATCAAAAAATCTTTTAAAATCTTTTTCGTGATATTTTGAAACTGTCTTTTGCTTTATAAGTAAAGACAATTCCTTTGCATATTGAATAGTTAATTCTTCCATAATTATTCCTTAAAAACGATAACATTTAAATAATACAATAATTGTGCGATTATGTCAATTTAAATCCCATTAAAAACAAAAACCCGAACAAAACGTTCGGGTTTATTAAATTGCATATTTTAACACGTGCGCATAAGTCTGATATAAAATTCAACGGCTTTCGTAGCGGTTTCAAGCCTGATTCTTTCGTTATTGCCGTGAATCGTCTTTCTTTCTTCGCTCGTTAAATCCATAGCAGAGAATCTATAAACCTTATCGCAAATAGAACCGTAATGACGGCTATCGGAACATTGAACCATTAAGTACGGAGAAACTACACAGCCTTTCCACGTTGAAGCAACTGCACTTGCAACCTTTTCGTAAGAATCGCAATCTGTAAGAGAAACTCGGCTCGGCTCCATACCTTGAATAATAGATATATCAACGTTTTTGTTGTCAACCGTCTTATTGAAATAGTCAAGCATAATTTGTTTAGAATCTGCCGGGTTAATTCTTACGTTGGCAATCATCGTTGCTTCGGGCGGAATAACGTTCGTTGCCTTACTACCACTAAGCATTGTAAATGCAACGGTCGTTCTCATAAGAGCGTTTAATTCACCACCTTTTTTCTTGCAGAGAGTATCAAGCAAACCGTCAAACAACCAAAGGTTAGAGAAAATCATTCTGTAAGCAAAAGTTGAACGTCTTCCCAACGTGTCAAACATTTCTGCAACAGGTTGTGTCAAATGGCTCTTAAACGGCTTTTTTTCAAGTTTAAGACAAGCGTCTGAAATCTCAACTACAGGTGAGTGCGGAGTCGGTGCAGAAGCGTGTCCCCCGTTAGACTTAACAGTAAATAAAACGTCAGACATACCCTTTTCGGCAATTCCGATAAGTCCGCAAGGAACTTTAACCCCTGGGAACATATTTTCAACAACAGCACCGCCTTCGTCTACGACAAGGTTTGGTGTTATGTTGTTTTTCTTAAAGTATTCTACGATATGAACTGCACCGTTGCCCATAACTTCTTCGCCACCGCTGAATGCAAAATAAATATCGTTTTCAGGAACGAAGCCTTGAGCAATCAAATGGTCGGCAGAAGATAAAACACCGTTAAAAGTAACCTTTGTATCAAGTGAACCACGACCCCATAAAACGCCGTCTTCAATAACAGCGTCAAACGGTGGTTTTTCCCAGTTTTCTTCGTTTACGGGAACAACGTCGTAGTGTGCCATCATAACGGAAGGCTTATCGCTGTTTTTGCCCTTCCACTTAAAGAGTAAGCCCCTATCCGGAAGTTTATCAAAAGAACAAACCTTAAAAACGTTTGGATATAAAGAAGGTAAAAGGTCAATTAACTTTTTAAATTCCTTTTCGTCTTCTAATTTAGGATCTCTATTTGAAACTGTTTTGCAACGAATAAGTTGTTGCAAATTAGAAATTGTTTTTTCTTTATCAAAAACTTCTTCCGTTTCAATAACCTTTGCGTTATCTTTCGGCTTAAAAGAAGCCGTCCTTACTAAAACTACGATTAAAGTTATAGGTAAAAATATTATTGCTAAAATTATTTTTAATATATACATTTTTTACTCCTTATTCTTTTTAACTTCTTTCTTATCGTCAAGCCAGCCTTTTTTGTACATAATTCTTGCCTCAATTACCGTAATAATAACACCGACAGGAACCATAATACCAACCGTGCCTTCGTTGAGCGCAGGAACGAAGATAAATAAAACGAGCATAACGAATATAGGCAAAAGTGCAATCTTCCAGTCCTTTGAAATGAATACTACGCCTAAAGCACCGAAAAGTGCAGGAATAACGTTTTCAAATGCAGGGGCAAGTGCTTCCGATTGCAAAACAGGAGTAAGCGGAACGATTAGTAAAACGCCTAAAATAATAATTGTCATAGTAACGATACTTGAAACGGCGATAGAAATCGTTGAAATGATATCCCCTTCTTCACTGCTAACAGAAAATCCCGATGCTTCAATAGCACTGATAGCACAAGGAAGTTTAAGGTTAGAAATGTTGCCGGTAATAAATGACAAATACGAACCGCCCGAACCCAACATAGGAACGTAAGTAAAGTATTCAATAACCCCTACAGGCCAGTAAATAATTATAGTTGAAAAAAGTGCGGAAAAGAAACTATCCCACTTTGGAACAACACCGAAAATTATACAAAGTGATATAGGGAAAAGCATAACGAGAACGAGAATAATATTTCCCCAAATAGAACCGTAATAGTGAACGCTATCACTATAAGACATATCTTTTTTCTTAAACATTGACAGTTACCTCCGATAATTTTCCACCGAGAAGAGCATCAAATGCGATAGCCAAAGCCATACCTGCGATTAGGCAGATAGGAAGAGCGAAATCGTTTATCCAACGAGCCTTTGTCTTTTTAGATAGAATTCCGAATACGCACATAAGTAGCGAAGTAGAAAGCATAACGAAAACCGGAACTAATCCCGAAGTATTAGTAAACGTAGATATCGTTTGCGTTCCCGCCTTTTTGTTGTTTTTAATTACCGTTACAACGCCGTTAGTAGATTTCCAAAGTCTATCAATATTGCTGAAAATAAAGCCTAAAAATGCAGAAATCATACCGATAAACATTGCATTTGAGAAAATATCGTACCACTTTTTATCTCTGTTTTCAATAGATATTAAGCCCTTTTGAAGTTTTCTCGTAAAAAGTTGTGGCAATATTAAACCAGTAATAATACCGAGCGTCATAACTGAAAGAATTGTTACAAAGATTTGCGGGTCGGTGACCGTTGCTTCTAAGTTTGCCCCAGTTGCCGTCATTGCGTTTTGCGCTGCAACGAGTTCGTACGAAAGCGAACCTATAATAGATAATCTTAACCATGGAAGTGCAACTCCCAAACTTCTTGAAAGTGTTATAACACCTATAACGATTGCTATTGCAGGTGCTATCGTGAAAACGACAGAACTTGCAATCGTCTTTTTAATTACGGAACTGTCCATATTCTTTTGTTTTGCCCTTTTTAATGCACGAACAAGAAAGAAAATAGATTGTCCCATAACGAATGCGATAATAATTCCAACGAATAGAAATATTATCCAACTGTTAACGTTAAATTTCATTTCCGTCTCCTTTAATATAAAAATACTTACTTATTATACAATATAAATCAATATTTTACAACAAAAACACGAAAAAAACATAAAAATCCTACCGATTTTTTCGGTAGGATTTCATTAAACATTTTTAACTAACACTATTTACTTATCTTTCCATTTGAAACGTCAAAAGTATAAGTCATTGATTCGTCCTCCATAAAACGAAGCGTTATCTTTGACGGATTTTTCCAGTTTATTGACGTTGAATATACCGTGTGCCAGTTTACTGCGTCAGTCATTTTTTTAATGTTTGTCTTTTCTTCAAACTTTTCACCGTAATATTTAATCAAATCTACGTAGCCAGAAATATTGTCGTCTTTATTCTCTTTCGTTATAAAAAGGTCGTCGCTATAATAACCTTCAAATTCACTATTTCTGTTAAAAATGCAATCTTCATAGTATATTTGACTATAATACATATCTAACATTTTGTTTACTCCGTCTGAATAACTCATTCCGTCAGTAATATTTTTTTCCACGTATTCGGTTCTGCCGATACCCATATCAAATAATACTTGGTCTTTGTATTCTTCGTTTACAAAATAATTAGAATTCGTCTTTACGCCTTCGGTTATCTTCAATTTATTATCAACAAGTTCAAAAAGTGCCGAAGATGTAGCGTCATTTACATACCATGCTAAAAAGTATCCGCAATCAACATTTAATACCCAGTTGATTTGATTTGCATACTCTATCGCTTCTTTAACCGTCGCACAATTATTTGCTATTTCTCTGCCAAATACAGCAATACTTCTCGTTTCGGTTGCCGTAGGATTAGATCCTGTCATACAGTCCCATTTATAATCGCCTGTATTTAAGTCGTATTCAGCACTGCGGATATTAACTTCTAAATATAAGCCCTTTTCATTTAATGCGTCAAAAGGCATAGAAGTCGCAATTTTCATAACGTCTTTATCCACACCGTCTTTTAACATACTTTCATAACTTTGTCCGTTTCCGGTAAGCAAAGTGAAGTTCCACGATTTATAATAGCCCGGAACATCAAAATAGTATGCTATCGCAGGATTTTCAGTATAAAAAAAGTCTAAATTTCTTACTTCTGCCTTTTTCCCCTTGTCCGTTGTCCACGTGTGAGCAGTACAAGCACCTGACACCGAAATCTTTCTCATTGATTTTTCAACCGCTTCATAATCTTTTGTAGTTATCTTAGGAGCAACAACGACGTAACCACTCGGCGTTTTACCCACAGTTAAATCGTAAAAATTATCCGAACCGATTTTTTTGTTGCATCCGATATTTCCGAATACTACCATGCTAACAACAAGCATAAGCAATAATATGCTTGTTAAATGCTTTTTCATAAAACACTCCTTTATCTCATATATTTGTTTTTTAACATTTTAACATAAAAAGATAACAAAATCAATAAAAAAAATTGTCTATTTAAGTCTATTTAATCAAATAAAATCTTCTCTTTTACAATAAAAAAGAAGATAAAATTTTTCTTATCTTCTTTCTTAAAAGCAAACAAAATTTCTTCTGTTTCGTTTAATTTAATA
>JAKSOS010000139.1 GCA_024405475.1 Clostridia bacterium | reverse complement strand
CCGATAGTATTATACCATAAGTTTACATAATTTGCAACTGACAGAATTTCAAAAACTTTTAAAAAAAGTGAGAGTTTATAAGATTCTGTACGTCTGATATATAAACAGGGATAAAATCCTGTTATAATACGGCTTTTTCAAGGAGAAATCTTTATGACAACCAGAAAAAATATATCCGCAGTTCTCTCAATGGCTTTAGGCATTACGTCTGTTTTCAGCGTACCGCTTAACGTGAGTGCAGTAAGCACAGACGTTTCAGCAGTTACCGTAAATACCGAAAACAAGGCACTTACTACTACAACCACAGATATTTCTGAAAATACTGTAACAACCGCAACTGTCACACCACAAGCGACAACTACTACAGCATACATAAGGTCAACTCCTTATCCGAGCGCATACGTTGAAACTACCCAAACTATAGCACAGGGCGAAAGCGTTACTCTTGACTACAGTACGGCAATATAATTTATACTCTTAAAAAGCCGAATATAGTATCTAAAGAAGAAAGCGAAACCTTGGTTTATACTTTTGTAACATATATTTAAAATGGAAAGGAAAAAGAGTATGAAAGGTAAAGCAATATTTTTTTTAGTAGTAATAATATTCTTTGGAAGTGGATACTTAATCAATTATCAAAGTAAAATAAAAAAAGAAGAAAATACACGCATCATTACAACTGAGTTTGGGGATGAGTTTATAATCACTACATCTAATGATTTAAATGAAAAAACTAGATTGATAAACGAGAAAAGGAACTTTTCCTGTAGGATTCATTATTATAATTCAGATGATAATATTTTAACTTTATGTGATACAGAAAACGTTACGATATACACATTGAGTAATGTTAAATTCTGCAAGGTCAAAAAATATGATAAATTTATTTCTTTGGAAAGCTATGATGAAGATAACTCAGATATATACAATTATTTGATTGAAATAATTGAAAAAGATAAAGTGGCGAACGTCTACTTAAAAAATTTCTTAAACGCCATTGAAAAATGACTTAGAAAAAGTGCATCATTTCAAGTCACTTTCAATTTCTTAATTTGAAAGTTAAAAGCACCAAACGGTCGGCGAAACGCCGCCCCTACATTACAAGTCCATATTTAATAAAGTCGAGCGAAAGCAGACTTCACTCCCCCTATTTGTAAACGAGCAGAGCGTGGCTAACGTGCGGAGGTACTCCGCCCTCTCTTGACTCTGGTGAATGGCGGCTGCGCTGCATTTTTGTATTTTTATTTAACGTCCCGATTTTTTCGGGGCGTTTTTTATTGACATCAGGAAAATATAGTAGTATAATATCATTATGACAACTATA
>JAKSOS010000138.1 GCA_024405475.1 Clostridia bacterium | reverse complement strand
GCGTTTGTCCTATGCCTTTTATGGGGATACGGGTAGGGTAAACATAGGGGGTGCGGACATAGGGAGGGGTGGTGGTAGGGGGTACATAGGGGGTGCTATGTATATTATATATAATGTATAAAAATATTATTCTATAAAAATATAAAAAAATAAATAAAAAAAGTTTAAAAAACTATTGCATAATTAAAAAATTTTACTTATCTTTGCAACATTAAAATTAAACGAAGAAAAAACAAAGATTAAAAAAAAATTAAAAAAAGTTATCAAAAAATTTGGTAAATTGGAAAAAAATACTTATCTTTGCATTCGTAATTCAAACAACAACAATTTAAGTTAAACCTTTTAAGATAGAGAAAAGTTATGAACACTATCACACTTACAACAATCGCAGACATCGTATCAGTATTCGCAAACGCAAAAAATGGTGGACAATTTGCCACAATCGAGGGAGCGAGCGAAATTAAGTTAAACAAGTTCCCAACCGATAATAGCGAACGCATTCGCATTAAAGATGGATTTCAGCCAATGGCAGAGTTTACTATTCAGTTTCACTTTGGTGCTGACTATGAGCGAGCAATGGCGAAAGCAATGGGAGTAGCCGACTATACTGCAAGCGATAGCAATCGTAAACACCTTGTGCCTAACTTGGTTATGCAGTACTTATCAACTGGCAATGTGTGTGTAATTTATATGCCGACTAACAAAGTTAGCAAAGGTATCACACTAAACGGCAAGCCTATCAGCGAAGAGGACAAAGCCTATATGGAGCATTACAAAGCACCGAAAAGGGGCAGTGCAATGGTTGAATATCGCACTATTTCGGTTAAGAACATTAAACGAATTACATTTGGCGGCATTACCTATTTAGTGGACTTGAATGGCTCTACGGAGTTGCGACAAGCAGAATAACCGAAAGGGGCAAGAGGTTAAAGGGAATGAATGGGGGCATTCCCTTTTTTTATTTTTGTTATGAAAATATTATTCTATAAAAATATAAAAAAAAAGATAAAAAAAGTTTAAAAAACTATTGTATATGTCGATTTTTTTACTTATCTTTGCATAAAATTTAAAAACAAACAAAATATGGAGCAGAATAAAAAATACATTTTTGAAGTTATTGTATTCAATGGCGAAGAAGAAATAGATACATTATTTATCAACGCAGATAGTGAGGAAGAAATGTGGGAGATATATGATAAAGAATATGCGAAAGATTATCCGAGCAATTCAGTGGGTGCTGTAAGTGCTTGCGATTTAGCATAAAGGAGTAATATTATGAAAAAGGTATTGAATTATTTTTTTGGTGGCTTATGGCTTTTTTGCTTTATG
>JAKSOS010000137.1 GCA_024405475.1 Clostridia bacterium | reverse complement strand
TTTTAAATTAACCGTTGATGCCTCGTCAATTACGGGTGTAACTGTTTTTTTATTTAATCTTTTACCGTAACCTCCGGAAATTTTTGCGGCACCTTTTGCCGCTAAATCTGCAATATCCATTTTAAATCTCTCCTGTATTATATATTTTCGTTTATAAATTCAACTATGTCGTTCATAACGGTCAAACGGTCTTTTTCGTTAAGTATTTCGTGTCTGTCGCCTTTGTAAAATTTAACTTTAACATCGGTATGTCCCGTTGAAACCAAACCGTCATAAACCTGATATACACCTTTACCGTATGAACCTACGGGGTCTTCTTCACCTGCAATAAGCATTAACGGTAAATCTTTATTAAATGACGTAAACCATTCTTTTCTGTTAACGACAGAAAGAAGATTAAACAAATCTCTGTATCCCGTTGCGGTAAATAAAAACCCGCAATATTTATCTTTTATATATTCATCAACAATACCGTTATCGGTTGTCAGCCAATCAAAATCGGTTCTTTTATTCTCGATTTTTTTATTGTAACTGCCGAATGCAAGATTATTGATAAATTTTGAGCGGTAATGAGAACCTCTCAGTTTTGCAATTAAATCCGCAACAAACGCACCTGCGGGAGCGGCGGGATTACTGCCTGCTGTACCGCAGTATATCGCAAGTTTTATTTCATCACCGTAAAGTTCGGTATAATATCTTGCAAGAAACGAACCCATACTGTGTCCGAATAAAATTACGGGTAAACCGGGATATTCTTTTTTTGCAAGGTCTGTAACAAGTTTCATATCCTTAACAAGGAATTTATAACCGTCTTTTTCACCGAAAAAACCGAGTTCATTATTATGTGCAACCGATTTACCGTGCCCGAGATGGTCATTAATAAAAACCGCAAAACCGTTTGCCGTTAAGATACTTATAAATTCATCATATCTTTCAAGATGCTCTGCCATACCGTGTGCAATCTGGACAATACCTTTCGGTTTTATCTCACCGGCAGGACAGAAACACATAATATTAATATCGGAAAGTGCGGATGTTGATTTAATTTTATAACTCTTTTTTAAATCAAGCAAAACAATCATTCCTTTTATATTTTTGTAAAGTATAACATAAAATTTGTTAAAAGTTAATATAATATAAAAATTTCGTTAAATATGACAAATTAATACATAATATTTGTAAATTTTAACTATATTATTTTTCAGTTTTTCTTGCTTCGATTTCTTTTAAAATATTATCGTACGTTTCTTCATCAATTTTATTTTTCTTAACATTGACAAAATAAGCAATAAGAAGCAGAACTATGGGAATAATCGCCATACATAAAGCA
>JAKSOS010000136.1 GCA_024405475.1 Clostridia bacterium | reverse complement strand
CGGTGCGGAAAGAATTACGTGTCCGATCAAAAGCCCGAAATACGAACGGTTACTTACGCCGATTAAAATAAAGGACATAACCAAAGCGCAAGCAGTAACTATTTCGGAATTTACAACGGGGATTTGAGAAACGGAATTTAAGAATCTTTTACGCTTCCCTTTTAAGTAATAAAGCCCTATTGCACCAAGCGTTCCTAATATCGTGGAAATAATGGAAGAAAACAAAGCAAGTAAAACGGTGTTTAACACTATATCGCCTACTTCGCCTAACTTCCCGTACCACTCGAAAGTGAACGCACCCCAAATACCTATATTCTTATTAGACGAAAAACTGAACATTATAAGAATAAATATAGGTATATAAATAAATGCCAAAACCAAAAATACGTAACCCTGAGAGAAAAACTTTTTCATTATAAATTCGTCCCCCTTACGTTATTTTCTTCTTTAAATCCGCCCGTTAAGGTCATGGTAACGAACATAATGATAAGCATAACCAAGGATATAATCGCACCGTCGTTGATATTGATTTGCGTTCCGTTTTCGCCAAGGAAACAAGTTGCAATAAGCTTACCTATTACCGAAAAGCCCCTTGCACCCCTAAACGTATCGGTTATAACGTAACAACTCATAACAGGTAAAAATACCATCATAGCACCGCTTATAACGCCCGGCATTGATAAAGGAAGGGTTACCGAAGTAAACACTTTAACTTTGTTTGCACCAAGATCTAACGCCGCTTCTTCCAAACTTCTATCCATTTTAATAAGCGTTGAATAGAGTGGCATAACCATAAATGGTAAAAAGTCGTACGTTAAGCCGATAATATTTGCAAACGAACCTAAAGGAATACCCAAAAGGGTAAGAAGTTCCTTCATTGCCATTGCCCTTAAAACAAAGTTTATCCACGTTGGAATAATTAAAAGCAATAGCAAAATAAATGCAACGGACTGCTTCATTCTTGAAAGAATATAAGCAAGCGGATATGCAATAAGTAAACAAATCAAAGTAACGACTAAAGATACTAAAATACTTATTAATAGAGTGCTTATGGTAACTTCGTCCGAAAAAAAGTTGATAAAGTTTCTAAACGTAAAACTGCCGTCTGCGGAAGTGAACGCATAGAACACAACGACGAACAAAGGAATAACTACGAATAAAACGATAAACAATGCGTACGGAATACAAAGTTCGCTTCTCGTAAAGGGAAGACGAAACTTTCTATCAGCACCGTTATCTTTTATTTCTTCCTTTTTAATAAAGGTAGATTTAGAAGCCATTTTTATCTTTTAACCTCCCCTTTAAGAGAAAGCTTGATACTTTCAGGCTTAATGATAACCGAAACGTGGTCGTTTACGTTA
>JAKSOS010000135.1 GCA_024405475.1 Clostridia bacterium | reverse complement strand
CGAAAGCAATATCAATAGACAGATTATTGCAACCGAAAACACAGTTGGTTTAGATAAAACAGAAGTTATAAAAGATAGGCTTTTATCAATAAACAGTAAGCTAAATCTTAATGTTTTTAAGATTTTTTATCTGCCCGAAAATGCTGACTCTATTGATTTGAGCAGTTTTGATTATATAATAGACGCAGTAGATACTGTTTCGGCAAAACTTGAAATAATAAAGAGAGCTTATAAATATAACGTGCCTGTTATTTCATGTATGGGTACAGGTGGTAAAACCGATATAAATTCATTAAAAGTATGTGATATTGAAAAGACGAGTGTTTGTCCACTTGCAAGAGTTATGAGAAGGGAATTAAGGGCGTTAAATATAAGTGGCGTAAAGGTTGTTTATTCAACCGAAGATCCTGTTAAAGAAATCCCAAATAATGGCGAGAAGAATATTCCTTCAATGATTTTTGTTCCGGCTACTGCAGGTTTACTTATGGCAAAAGAAGTTATTTTTGATTTAATAAATAAGGAAAAATAATATGAAATATATAATAGCGTCAGATATACACGGTTCTTCTTTTTATTGCAAGAAGATTATAGAAGAATTTAAGAAAAATAATGCCGATAAAATTATTCTTTTAGGTGATATTTATAATCATGGACCGAGAAATCCGTTCCCAAAAGATTATGCTCCTATGGACGTGGCAAACCTTCTTAATAGCGTAAAAAATAATTTAATCGTTATAAAAGGAAATTGTGATAGTCAAGTTGATACTTTAATCTCCGAATTTGATTTTATTGAGAATATGCTTTTAGAAGTAAACGGAAAATCTCTATTTTTATCACACGGTCATATTTTTAACAAAGATTTTCCTCCTAAAACAAAATTTGACGTTATTATTTACGGACATTTTCATACAGGTTTTATTGAAGAAAAAGATGGTGTTGTTTTTGTAAATAGCGGTTCTGTTTCACTTCCTAAAGACGGAACAAGAAACAGTTATTTGCTTTTAGATGACAACGTTTTGTATCTAAAAGATTTTGATGATAATATAATAGACAAAAAGAAAATTTAAAACAAAAAAGCGTTGCTTAAAGCAACGCTTTTAATTTATCTTATTAAATTTCTTTTATACATTTTCTCGGACATTTTGCAACACAAGTTTTACAACCGTTGCATTTTAAATAATCAATAACAGGGTGATTATCAATCATTTCAATAGCGCCGTTTGGACAGAACTTGGCACAAATACCACAACCGATACAACCTTTTTTACAAGCATCCATAACTTCTTTTCCTTTACAAGTAGATACGCAAGCTACATAGATTAAAGAAGATTTTGGAATAAGTTCTATAAGGTGCTTTGGACAAGTGTTTA
>JAKSOS010000134.1 GCA_024405475.1 Clostridia bacterium | reverse complement strand
AACCGGTATCTTTCATTTTGAAAGAATAAAGCGCTTCTTCAAAAGCAAGTTGAAACGGCATTAATTGAATAGGTTTACCAAAATACGGGTGTTTGCTTTGTAAACAATATTTTTGCATAAACTTTATACGTTTATGGGCTTCTGTTGTATCGTATATATAATCGGGGTTGTTTAGGTCGTCAATAAGATTTTCAATTTCTTTTCTTATCCAATAACCGACGACAACCTCACCGGTTTTTATAAGTTCGTGGTATTGTTCAAGGTATGTTTTAGTCATTTTCAAATTCCTTAAACATTTCGCGTAATTTATCAGCGTCGGTGCTTTCGATACCGCTTAATATTCTTAAAAGCGTACCGCGTTTGGCGTCGATAACTTGCGAATAATCTTTTATAAGTTTTCCGGCCGCCGTTACCCTTTGCATAGCGGGTTTTTTATTGCTTACCTCAATAAGCGGGTATTCTTTTAATTCCTCTAACTTTTTAACAAAAAAAACATATTCGTCAATGGTATCAAAGGCAAATTGCCGCTTGTCTTTGTCAACGTTCTTAAAAAACGCTTGTAATTCCTCGATTTTAAGCATTTGCCGGTCCACCTTTCCGTAAATAGTTTTTATAGTTTTTAAATACGCCTATCTTTTCAAAGTTTCGGCTAAAAAATCTCAAAAAATTTGAAAAATTTGTTCCGTGCGAAAAAGAAGGGGGGCGCACAGTATTTTCACGGAAACAATTTTTTTATTTAACGGGGGGATATATTTCAAAACAAGTTACACAAAAATCTTTAATTCATTTACAAAAACGATACAAAATATATCTTTTTTTAATTTGAATTTAACTTTTTAAGTAAATAACTTTCAAACTCAAATCTTTGTTTGTCGGTCAATGGAAAGTTTAACGTTAACCCTTTCCACTTTTTATATCGTTCATAAAGGTTCCTTATCTTCGGGTGTTTCAAGTTAAGTTTATATCCGTAACGATTATTAACCGTGTAAATACTTTCTTGCTTAACATCTTCCATAGTCAACAACCTTTAATTATTAACATATAATATATATATATTTATTATTTATATATAATCTTTCTAAAAGAAAATATATAAAAGAAAAGGTTTCCTTAACGGTACATTGCTTCAAGACTTGTAATACGTCTGTCGTGGTCATTGAGTTTGTTGTATATTTCGCCGTGACTTGCCTTGTTATCGTTACGGAAATCGTCAAGTGTCTTTTGTAGACTGGTTATAGTTGTATTCAACGTTGCCAGCGTATTCGATACTTTCCACGCCGCGCCGACAAACGTACCTATCAACCCTACCAGTGCTATTATTCCTACAACTATTTCCCACGTCATTATACTTACCTCTTGTATTGCTTTGCTTA
>JAKSOS010000133.1 GCA_024405475.1 Clostridia bacterium | reverse complement strand
CTTTGCCTTTTGCTTTTTTAGCATCATTTATTGCTTGTACAATTTTGTTCGTTTCTTTTGTTGCTTTTTGTTGAGCAAGTTGTTGTGTACGCTTGTAATCTTTTAATGCTTTAGCGTCGTGATAAAGTTTCATTTTAACTTCGCCGCGAATCTTATTAAGTTGCTTATTCAATTCTTCAAGTTCTACGTTAGGAAGATATTCGTATTTGGCAACAGTATGTTTATCTTTTATAGATTTCCTGTAAAGTTCTTCTTTTACTTTTACACGTTTGCCGTTATCAGTATGCTCAAATATAGTAGGATATTCTTTAACGAGTCTGTTCCTTGCAACTTTACTTGATTTAAGCATATCGTTAATTTTATTTTCTATTTGAGTTATACGATTTTTGTATTCTCTGCCAGGTATTACAATAGATTGCACGCCTTCTTGTATAGGAGTAGGCGATTGTGTAAAATCTCGTTGTGATACTTCGGACAATAATGCGGTGCTAAATAACTGTGCTTTAACTTCTTCCGGTGCTTTATTTAATGCTTTCATATAAACTTTGTCAAAATCTTCGTCGCTCATAGTTTTAAGGTCTTTCATAGATTTTGACAACATACGTTCTATTTGACGAATAGCACTACGTTCATCTAATTTACCAGAAAGTACGAGTTCTTTTACGTGTTTAATTATTTTAGGTCTTGCATAATAATCACGTATAATATCCATACGTTGTTCGTCTGTTATTTCGTCAAAAACTTCCATAAACACATCACGGTCATCAGTAAGATAATCTGCTACTGTTTTTCCGAGACTTTCTGCTTTATGGTCAGTTTTAGAATCTGTTTTTGCAGGAGCATCTATTGACGTCGTTCCGGTTGTTAAATCTCTCGGAACAACCCAATTAAGTATTGCTACTATTCTCGCGAATCTTGATACTTTGGCAGCAGATTTTAAAGTACCATCATATATCCACATATACGTAGTTCTCAAATATACGTTTGATATGTTTAATGCTTCGCCGTCATAAGTATCATAATTGTTAATCTCCTCGGAATACATGCGACGTCCTTCTTTTGTAGAAGATAATACTTTAACTAAATCAAGTAAGTCTTTTGAGTCAGGATATTTTTCAAGTAAACCTTTTTGTTGCATTTTTACAAGAACCGTATAGATAGCAAAATATTGTGCTGTCATACTTATATGATTGTTTAATTCTTCAAACGTACTGATATGACTATTTTTAAAGTACGAATCGTTTAACAATTTGAATGCTTCTTCGTCAATCTTATCGGCTGTACTAAACCAATCACGAACGTCTTTACTTGTCAATGTACCGTTATCAATCTTTTTACGTATATCTTCCGGTAGTTTATTCCAAACTTTATCACTGTTT
>JAKSOS010000132.1 GCA_024405475.1 Clostridia bacterium | reverse complement strand
AATATAGTTTTATGGGCGCTTTTGGGCTTGGCGATTATAATATTTATAATCAGTTTGTTAAAAGTTTCAAAACAAAGTTCGAAGGAAAAAGATAAAAATGTTTGAGTTTTTTAAGCGTCTTTTCGGTATAAAAAAAAGAGAAATAAAATTAGGCTTGGCGTTGGGTTCGGGCGGTGCGAAGGGCTTTGCCGAACTGGGTGCACTTAAAGCCTTCGAAGAAAACGGCGTTGAGTTTGATGTTGTCGGCGGAACTAGCATAGGTAGCATAATAGGTGCGTTTTATGCCGACGGCTATTCTACAACCGACATGATGGAACTTATGGGAAAGATAGATTTTTCTTCGCTTTCAAGTTTGTTTATGATAAATATGGATACATCGTCTATTTTCGACGTTATAGACAGAACGATAGGCTCAAAGAATATCGAAGAATTAAAAAAACCGTTTTTGGCAATAGCAACCGAAATAGAATCGGGCGAAGAAGAAGTTTTTAAAAGTGGGCGTGCCGCACTAAGCTTATGTGCTTCTGCAAGTTATCCGCCTATTTTTAAGCCCGTTGTAATAGGCGAAAAAAGATACGTTGACGGGGCGTTTTCAAACTCCGTTCCTGCGGACAGGGTTAAAGAATTAGGGGCGGATTACGTAGTAGGGATAGACCTTTCAAATCACGAAAAAAAGCAGGGGATACTTTCGAGAATATTTCCGACTTATCAAGGGAAGGTGGATAAGCCTTGGGAAAAGGGTTATGAATTCAGTGACGTTTATATTCATCCGGATTTAACCGAATTTTCACCTATACAAATACGAGAAGGGGAAAAAATGTTTGAAATAGGCTATAAGGCGGCAATGGAAAAAATGCCGAAAATTTTAAGCGATATTTCAAAACTTAAAACAAATGATAAAAAGAAAAGGTGGAAAAAGAGCAGTTAGAAGGATATTCCTTTTAATTGCTTTTTGTGTTTTTATTAATAATATGCTTGCTTGCACGTTTGATAAAAACCAAGCAAATTTAACGGCTAACGCAATAGATAAGAGCAGTTTTTCGGTTACCTATATAAACGTGGGTATGGGAGATGCTACATTTATCAATTTCGGTGACGGAAAAAACATGCTTATCGACGTGGGAAGCGATACCGATTTTGCTTATAATAATTTAACGAACACGTTAGATTATTTTGGCGTTGATAAAATTGATTATCTTATTTTAACTCACCCCGATAGCGAACATATAGGCAACGCAAAGAAGATATTAAACAATTATTTAGTTGATAAATTATATTTATCAAACGTTAGCGACGAAGTATTTCTTGATTTAAAAGAAATAAAAAGTGCGGCAACTTTTAAAAACGTAAATATTATATACAGCGATTATAAGACGCATTTTAATATAAACGGTGCGAAAGTTT
>JAKSOS010000131.1 GCA_024405475.1 Clostridia bacterium | reverse complement strand
ACTAATAACTGTGAGTTTTTTCATCTTATGGTCAAACGTTTGACTCTTATTTTTACCTAAAAACGTTTCAGTTTGTCCACCTAAAGCACTGATTCCTGATGAATTACCCGGTTGAAATAATACAACCAAAATAACGAAAATAGCACAAAGCGTCATTACAACGAGAAGTGGAATTTTAATTCCATTGTGCCATACATCCCAAAAACTTGCCATTAAATTAAGCATATTCATAAAAATCTCCAAAGCGCAAATGCGCTAAATTTTTCAAAAGTATAGATATTTTAACATATTAAACAATTTTAATCAACTATTTTTTATATATTTTTTTTAATAAGTGATTTTCCCGTCATTTCTTTTGGTATTTCTATTCCCATCATTGTTAAAAGCGTCGGCGCAATATCTGAAAGTTTTCCGTCATCATAAAGTTTATTGCCCTTAAATTGTTCGCCTATAACGACGAGTGGAACTTTATTCGTTGTGTGAGCTGTAAACGGATTTCCCTTTTCATCAAGCATTTTATCGGCATTTCCGTGATCAGCCGTTAAAATTGCAGTTCCACCCATTGATAAAATCTTATCAACGACTTTCTTTACGCACTCATCTACCGTTTTAACTGCCTTAACTGCCGCATCAAATACACCAGTATGACCTACCATATCGCAATTTGCAAAGTTTAATATCATTACGTCATACTTATTTGTATCTAATTCTTTTAATACCCTGTCAGTTACTTCATAAGCACTCATTTCAGGCTTTAAGTCGTACGTTGCTACCTTTGGAGACGGAATTACTATTCTTGTTTCACCTTTAACTTCTGCTTCTAATTTAGCGTTAAAAAAGAAGGTAACGTGAGCATACTTTTCCGTTTCGGCAATATGGAGTTGAGTTAATCCTAATTTTGATAAATATTGTGGCAAAGTATTTGTAATTTCGTCAGGCGGGAATGCTACGTAAACGTCCTTAAAAGAAGCGTCATACACAGCAAAACCTGTGTAAACAGGGTTAATAAAGCCTGTTTTTCTTTCAAAATACATTTGTTTGCCCTTTTCATTATCCATAAAAGGCGTAAACTCTTTTTGTGATAAAGCACGTGTAATTTGTCTTGCTCTATCCGGACGGAAATTGAAAAATATTATAGAATCTCCATTTTCAATAAGTGCTACGGGTTTTCCGCAATCATAAATGTTCGTAGGTAGAACAAATTCGTCAGTAACGCCCTTTTCATAACTATCTCTTAAAGCGTCAACTGCGTTTTTAGCTTTTTCACCAACGCCACTTGTCAACATATCGTATGCTTTAACCGTTCTATCCCAGTTATTATCTCTATCCATTGCGTAGTATCTACCACAAACAGACGCTATCTTGCCATAAGAGAGTTTATCCATTTCTGCTTGCAAATCGGAAACAAATCCA
>JAKSOS010000130.1 GCA_024405475.1 Clostridia bacterium | reverse complement strand
TATCCATTGATACCGTTATTCGGTATAAGTGGTTAATCATTTCTTGCTGGCTGTGGTTTTCTTCTGCCAGGAAATTTATACGATCCCACATTTTTTCCTCTTGTCCGCTCATGCTTTTACCTTTCACATTTATCTTTTCAATATTTCAGCAGCAATTATTCTTGCTGCTTTGATATACTGTTCCTGGCTAATTTCCTTCTTTTCTAGCGCCATTTTGTTTGCTTTATCAGCAACATTCATACCTTCTGTTTTTAATGTCTTTTCAATAAATGACATATAAAAATCTGTGTTCATAGCTTTTCCCTTCCATAGATAAAATCAATTAGTTTGTTTTCGTCGATTTCCCCCACCAGAACCATTAACTTCAATTCACGCACTGTAATATCGTTTGGGTTATTCAAGTGCTTGTAGAATGTAGCCTTGCTGATTCCTAGTTTTTCGTAAACGTTTCCGCGGTGGCTCAACTGCCTTCTTAAATAATCTGCAAACATATCTTTTCCCCTTTTTCCATTACTCTTAAAAAATAAATCTTTAACGTTGTACCCATAACGCGGATCATTTGTTGAATATAGCTGCATATAATACTTTTCTTTTTCTGTTCGTTTAGAACCTTCCACATGATCTTCAAGTATTAAAAATTCATAATCATTTATTGAACCTTCGTTTGCTGGTATACATTTATGCTTTCCAGATTTAATAGCGTAATAGTGTGAACTCAATCGTGTTTTTACATTTTTTGTTCTGCCAATGTAACGTTTGTTATTGTTTTTGTTTCTTATGCAATAAATGGTGTATGTTTCCAGACGTTCAGTTAATTCATCAAACATTTATTCACCGCCTTTTTCGGTTAAACCGTAATCGTTAAGCAAAAAATTTATTTCGTTATAAGAAACATTGTATAAACCTTCGATTAACACAATCTGCGGAACGTCTGGAAAACGTTTTGCTGCTTCCCAACTATAAAGCGTTCTTTCCGATACATTTAATGCTTTCGCTGCATCTGCTATACCCAAACCAGCGTTTATTCTTGCTGCTTTTAATGTAATGCTCATATCGTTTTTCCTTTCTTTTTTTATTTCGGTTTTAACGTAACCGATATTGCTACTATATTACGGTTTTAACGTAATGTCAATACGGTTTTTCGGTTTTATGCAAAATATTTCCGTTTTATTAGTATTTAGTGTTGTAAAACCGTAAAAACTAACCGATAATAAAAATAGAAGGGTGGTGAAAATATGATTGGAAATAAGGAAATAATGGCTAAAAACATTAAAAGACACATGGATAAAAACCATGTGAACGCTACCGACGTTTGCAAAGCATTAAATTTTAGCAATAGTACGTTTTCAGATTGGATAAACGCAAAGTCTTACCCACGAATTGACAAAATCGAAATGTTAGCAAATTATTTTGGCGTTAGTAA
>JAKSOS010000013.1 GCA_024405475.1 Clostridia bacterium | reverse complement strand
GTAAAAAATACTTCGGGATATAATGGTTGGGGTGTTCACAGTTCTTATATTATGATATTGATTGACCACGGTGTTGTGGGTACGATATTATATTTAGTATTTTTCGTGACCTATATCAATAGACTTGTAAGAAAATATAAAGGTATAAAGGAAAATTTATCTATAAACGATAAGAGAATGTTGATAGTGTTAGTTTCAATTTCGGTAGCGCTATTAATCAATGCTATCGCAGAAGCGTTTTTATTTGCCGTTGGCAATTTCTCGTCAGTATGCTTTTGGGTGTCTTTCGTATTTATTGATATATTCCTTAATTCAAAGTTTGAGTTAAAAGAGAGTGAATAAATTATGACGGAATCATTAAATAAAAAAATAGATATTTCGGTTATTGTGCCTGTTTTTAACGCCGAAAAATATTTAAATAAATGTATAGAAAGCGTTATAAAACAAGAAAAGATAACCTTTGAAATAATTTTAGTTGACGACGGAAGTACGGACAACTCTTCTAAGATTTGTGATGAATATTCAAATAAATATGATTGCGTAAAAGTTATTCATAAAGAGAACGGCGGAGTTAGTTCGGCAAGAAATACGGGAATTAAGAACGCAAGTGGTAAGTACTGTTGTTTTGTTGATAGCGATGATTTTCTTTTAGAAAACGCACTATGCAATATGTATAAAGCCATTGAAGAAAATAATTCTTGTTTTTTAGATACCGTTTTAGATAGGGATATAAAAACGGGTAATTGTAAAATAAATAATGAAAAGAAACTTTTCTTAAAATATTTAATTAGCGGAGTATCTTATTATCCTTGGGCAAAACTATTTAAGTTAGATATTATTAAAGATAACGAGATTTATTTTGACGAGTCTATGGAGTGTAGTGAAGACGCACTTTATATCAGGGAGTATTTAAGATATTGCGACAGTATGACTATAATTGACAAAATGTATTATAGTTATCAGATAAATGAAAGTGGGCTTTCAAATAAACCGCATAAAGAATACGCATTGTATTTTGGAAAAAAATTGATTGCTTTAAGAAAGCTTTTAGAAAGTAAAGATTATTCAAAAAAAGAGATAGAAGAATTTTTATCGTTCAGAGCGATACACGGAATAAGAATTTCAATAGGGCATTACGTAAAATGTTTTAGTAATAGTGATGATAGGGAAAGACTGATATCAAATGCAATTAACTTACTTTTACCCTATGTAAAAGAAAAAAAGATAAAAAATTTAGGATTAAAGACGTGGTTTTTCTTTAACAAAAAGAGTATTTATAAATTAAATATAAAGAAGTTGGTAAAAAAAGAAGAAAGACAAGAAAAACTTAAAAAGCTAATAAAAAAAATTATTAAAAGGTAAAAATGGAAAACGTAAAGATATCAATTATAGTTCCTGTTTTTAATACGGAAAAATATTTAAGCGAGTGCATCAATTCTTTAATAAATCAAACGTTAAAAAATATTGAAATAATTTTAGTTGATGACGGAAGCACTGATAATTCTCCCGCAATTTGCGATGAGTTTGCACTAAAAGATAATAGAATAAAAGTATTTCATAAAGAAAACGGCGGACAAAGTTCGGCAAGAAATTTGGGGCTTAAAAATTCTAATGGAGAGTATATTTTATTCGTTGATAGTGACGATACTATTTTAGACGTTGCCTGTGAAAAAATGTATCACGTTGCTAAAAGGTTAAAAGCAGATATCGTTCATGGAGATACGTTAAATCAAAAAGAACAAATTGAAAAAGATAGCAACGTAAGATATATGCCTTGTGAAAACATAGTAGTAGATTGTTATGATTATTTGCGTTTGGCGTTAAAATATAATTGCTACGATATCGTTCCGTGGCTTAACTTAATAAAAAAAGATTATATTGTAAAAAACGACTTGTATTTTACTGAAGGAAGATTTTACGAAGACCAAGAATATGCAAATCGCAAAGTTAAGATTCCCCTTTTATTTTTATAGGGAAACTCCGAATTCTACTACTAATTATACAAACGTAAAAAAGGTTGACGATTTGTTTAATATATTGCTTGCTATGACTAAATACGTCAGCGAGTATAAAACGGATAATAAAAAGTTATTAGATAATATGATTTCCGTTTTGGGAATATCACTTTATCATTTATCTTCCTTCTTTTCCAAGCTAAAAAAAGAAGATAGAAAAGAATATGTCAAAACTATAAAAGAAAAGAAAGGAATATTAAAAGAAATATCAAAAAAAGCAAAATTAGGAAGTAGAATGACTATTCAAAATAAGTTGTTTTTGATTGTTCCTCTAGTATTGGCAAATTTATTGTATAAAAAAAGGATTAAAAAATGAGAGAAATAAGTATTGAAGAACAAAAAAATAGAACTTGATATTTTAGACGCTATTGACATATTTTGTTCCGAAAACAAAATTAAATATTACTTAATAGGCGGTACGCTTCTCGGTGCGGTAAGACATAAAGGGTTTATTCCGATTAAAAATGAAATATAAATCCTCATACGGCAAAAGCATACTGGTTAGAATAAAATGGGAGATAAAATGGAAGTTACATCTAAATCGGTTTTTTCAAATTTTATATGGCGTTTTTTAGAAAGATGGGGCGCACAACTCATTTCGTTCGTCGTTTCAATAATTTTAGCGAGAATATTAGAACCTACCGTTTATGGTACGGTTGCTTTAATTTTTGTTTTTACAGCTATTTTACAAGTTTTTGTTGATAGTGGTTTCGGCACTGCGCTAATACAAAAAAAAGATGCAGATGATAAAGATTTTTCAACGGTATTTTTCTTTAATATTTTTGTTTGTACAATTCTTTACATTATACTGTTCTTTTTTGCTCCGCTCATTGCTAAGTTTTATGGAAGCACTCAATTAACACCGTATATAAGAGTGGTCGGTTTAGTTCTAATAATTGCTGGAGTTAAAGGTATACAAGTATCATACGTAACAAAGAAAATGCAGTTTAAGAAGTTTTTCTTTTCAACACTCGGCGGAACGATTGTCGCTGCATTTGTCGGTATTTTTATGGCTTATAAAGGCTATGGAGTATGGGCTTTGATTGCACAAAATTTAGTTAATCAGATCATAGATACCATAATTCTATGGATTACCGTTGAGTGGAAACCTTCCTTTTATTTTTCTTTTAAGAGATTAAAATCACTTTTTAAGTTTGGAAGTAAAATTCTCATTGCATCTTTGATTGATACTACTTATTCGGAATTAAGAACTTTGGTAATAGGAAAAAAATATTCCGCAGACGATTTGGCTTATTATAACAAAGGAAATCAATTTCCTAGTCTTGCAGTTAATAACACAAGCTCTGCTTTTAATAGCGTCTTGTTCCCGTCTATGAGTATAGAACAGGATAAAAAAGAAAACGTAAAGGCAATTACTAAAAGAGCAATAAAAACTTCTTCTTATATTTTAAGCCCGCTTTTAATAGGATTAGCAGCGTGTTCAACTGCATTTATTAGTTTACTTTTAACTGATAAATGGCTTCCTGCTGTACCTTTTATGATAATAGGGTGCTTTTCGGGGCTAATGAATCCTATGAACGCTGCAAATTTAAATGCAATAAGGTCAATAGGAAGAAGTGATATAACGCTTAAATTAGAGATAATAAAGAAAATACTCGATGCATGTATCATAGCGATTACAATGTGGTTTGGCGTTTTATGGATTGCATTAGGTTCAATTATCGGCGTATTTTGTGCCCAGATTTTAGATGCAGTTCCAAATAAAAAGTTAATAAATTACGGCTATTTTGAACAGCTTAAAGATTTATTGCCATCGTTTTTGCTCTCTTTGTTTATGGGCGTAGTCGTATATTGCGTTAATTTTTTGGGATTATCAAACTGGCTTACGTTATTGATTCAAGTACCACTTGGAATTGTTATATACGTTGGATTTTCTTTAATATTTAAGTTTGAATCGTTTAAGTATTGTTTGAATATGATAAAATCAATATTCAGTAAGAACAAAAAAGTTAAGAATAACAACGAGATAGAAAAAACATCAGTTCAGGAATAAAAATGAAAAAAATAATAAAATTTTTTAGTCAGTGTATAGTAAACACGCTTAATTCAATATATTTGCGTCATAAAAAGAAAAGCGATAAAAAAAGACTTAAAAACGATAATTTTACGATTATTTGCAATACGTGCATCGGTGGTGCAATTTATCATAGGCTTAATAAAAGATTTGATTCGCCGACAATAAACTTATGGTTTTCTCAACCTGATTTTATGAAGTTTGCACGCAATCTTAAAGAATATCTTAATTCTGATTTTACGTTTGGTAAATTAAGAGAAGACGGAAAGTACGAAGGAATATTAAACGGACCGGAAGGACCTATAACGATTGTCTTTACACATTACGATTCTTACGAAAAAGGCGTTGCTAAATGGAATGAGAGAAAACAAAGGATTCACTGGGATAACTTGTATTTTATAACAAGCGATGGCAACGGGCTTACAAAAGAAGATATGGAAAGTTTTGAATCGTTAAAGGCGAACAACAAAGTTGTGTTTACTGCAAAAAAGTTTGACTATAAAAGTACCTTACAACTTAAAGGTTTTGAAAAAGAAGAAAGTGCAAAAACTCATATGATAAAAAGGCATAAAATTGTTTGTGCAAAATATGTATGGGAAGATACGTTTGACTACGTTTCTTTCTTAAATAAAAAATAAGGAACATATAAATGGCAGAAAAAAAGAAAATAGCGATATTGCAAACGGCTCTAACTATTGGCGGTATTGAAAAAACACTCGTCAGTTTGCTTGACGTTGTTGATTACGAAAAAGTTGATATTGATTTATATTTATTAGAAAGAAAAGGCGAATTTTTATCGGAAATTTCAAATAAAGTCAACGTTAAAGGGCTTAAAGGATTTTCCGGTTCAAAAAGAAAGGCTTTAAAATATTTTTGTGCATTTAAGTTTAAAAAAGCGTTTTTTGAATTAAAAAAATATAAAATGCTTTATCCAAAAGTAAGAAAGAATAATTATTACGAACAATACTTAAAACTTCTTCCAAGGAATGAATTTTGTAGTTACGATAAGGTTATAGTTTATAACAGCAATAGCGTGTTGTCCTCTATGATTGCGATTTATCAAATAAATGCCAAAGAGAAATATATTTGGGTTCATAATGATTTAGGTAATAGTTATGATGCTAATTTGTTTAATAAGTTTGATAAGATTATTTGTGTAAGTAAAGGAATAGAAAGTTTATTTTTAAGTTATTATCCAATATGCAAAGGTAAAACGGACATTGCTTATAATATTCTTGATGAAAAAGAATTAAAAGATAAATCGTTAGAAATAATTGATGATTTTGACTATACAAAAATCAGTTTAGTGTCAGTTGGTAGATTTGCAAGAGAAAAGGGTTTTCAATTTGTTCCCGATATTGTAAATAAACTAGTGAAAGAAGGGTTTGATTTTAACTGGTATTTGTTAGGCGATGGACCGTTATTTAATTCAGTACAAGAAAGAATAAAAAAAGAGAAAATAGCTTCGCTTAAATTGTTAGGCTTAAAAACCAACCCGTATCCTTATATGAAAAATTGTACAATTTATGTTCAGCCTTCTTTGTCGGAGGGTCTTTGTACTACTACTAACGAAGCAAAGTATTTATGCAAACCTATTATCGTGACTAACGTATCGGGTATGAAGGAGCAATTTACTCACGATAAAGATGCTTATATTGTTGATGATATTTCCGTTGATGCAATATATAACGGAATAAAGTTTATGCTTAGCAATAAAGAATATAGAGAAAAATTAGTAAGCAATTTACAAATAAATGAAAACTTTAACAAAGATAGAGTGGAAAAATTAAAGAGAATAATAGAAGAGTAAAAATGGATAACAATTTAATTTCAATAATAATTCCCGTATATAACGTGGAAAAATATTTAAGGGAGTGTTTAGATTCCGTTCTTAATCAAACGTACAAAAATTACGAAGTAATTTTAGTTGACGATGGTTCGGTTGACAACAGCCCTATTATATGCGACGAATATGCAAAAAAGTTTAATTTTAAGGTTTTTCACAACGAAAATCACGGGGTATCATTTTCAAGAAACTATGGAATTGAAAAATCAAATGGCAATTATATTACGTTTATTGATAGTGATGACGTTATTGATAAGGATTATTTAAGATTGCTTACTGAAAAAGCAAATCAAACAAATTGCGATATTTGTTTTTGTGGATTTAAGCGTTTTACAAAAACCGAAACGACGGCAATTAGCGAAACGCTTGATAAATTAGACGGCGTTGAACCTAAAATAGTGGCAAAAGTAATTTTAGGATTTAATAATGATTATAAGCTATTATCATCTTCTTGTAGAGCTTTATATAAAAAGGAGTGTATTTCACGCTTTAACGTTAACGTAAAACACGGTGAAGATTTATTATTTGTAGTTAATTCCCTTTTTGCAAGTAAAAAGATTGCAACGATAAATGAATATTTGTATTATTACAGGGTAAATGAGAATTCTTGTACAAATAGGTATATAAAAAATTTTTTAGATTCAAACTTGGCATATTATGAAGAAATATCTAAACTTTTTGTTAATGATAAAACTAAGTTAGATATAATAAAGTTTAGGGGGGCTAGAATTTGTTTTTGGAATGAAATTAGTAATCGGAAAACAAACAAAGGTTTCAAAAAAAACATTAAAGAGATAAAGAGGAGTATATTCTACAAAGAGTACAAGCTTAAATACATTAAGTTGTATAAGGGACTTAAAAATAAAGTTTTATTTATAATTGACTTTTTCACTATAAAACTTGGTTTATATAATTTCCTTAAATAAAATATTAAAAAAGGTGGAAAATAATGAATGAATTTCCTTTAATTAGCGTAATTGTGCCGATTTACAAAACGGAAAAGTTTCTAAAAAAATGTGTAGAATCAATTATAAATCAAACATATAAGCGTCTTGAAATTATACTTGTTGATGATGGATCGCCAGATTTGTGCCCTATTATTTGTGATGAGTATTCTAAAAAAGATGAAAGAGTAAAAGTTATACATCAAAAAAATTCTGGTGTAGTAAAGGCAAGAAATGCAGGCATTGCGATAGCAAAAGGGGAATATGTTTGTTTTGTAGATAGCGATGACTATATTGAATGTAATATGTGTAAATTACTTGTGGATAATTTGATAAAAACAAATTCAGATATATCCTTAGTAAATTTTTGTATAGATTATGAAGAGGAAGCAAATTATACTACTACAACTGAAATTTATGAAGTTTTTGATAAACATGAGGCATTAAAACAGCTGTTAATAGGTGATAAGTTTCAGGGACATTTGGTTCCTAAAATGTTCTCTATTGATTTATTTAAGGATATAAGAGAATATTCTGATATAACCGTTTGTGAAGATTTTGTTTTAACATTAAGCTTATTTATTAATGCAAAAAAGATTGTGTATAATAAAAGTCAGTGCTATCATTACGTTTATAGGGGTAATTCAGCAAGCCATGTTATATCAAAAAATTATTGGTCTTATCAAAAAGCTTTTGATATAATTTGCGAAATGATTAATGATAAAGAATCATCGTTAGCACCTTATGCATTAATGAATGACTTAAGAATTGATTTAGTAAATGCTATGCAATTATGTAATAAAAATATTTTATCAAAAGAGGCATATAAAATTATTATTCAAAATATTAAAAAGAACATATCAAAAGAAGCCAAAAAGCTTCTTAATAAAAAACTGAGGTTTTGGCTAACTATAATTAAAATAGGGAGATTGCCTTTCAAAGTTATAAGAAAAATTTCCCAATTATTTTAACTAATAAACGTAAAAGAAGGGTGTATATGAGTATAATAAGTTCTGCAAAAAAAATAGGTATTGTAACCCACTATTATAATTCAAAAAATTATGGTGGCAACTTGCAAGCATATGCATTAGTAGAGTTTTTAAATAAAAACGGCTATAACGCACAACAAATTTCTTTTGATTTTATAAGAGATATAAAACCTTTTGATAATGTTGTTTACGAAAAGAAAAAATTAATAAATAAAATATGTGAATATGGTTTAATAAAATCATTGTGTAAATTATCAATTAGGGTAAAGAGAAAATTATATAAAAGGCGTGTATTAAAAAGCAAACAAGAACAAGCGACTGCTTTTCAGGAGTTTAATAAACAAGTTATTCCGCACAGTGATAAAGTTTACAATTCAAGTAATATTACAGAATGTAATAATTTATATGATGTTTTTATTACAGGAAGTGATCAGGTTTGGAATTTGGAATGGTATTCGCCATCTTTTTTATTAGATTTTGTAATTAATAAACCTAAAATCTCTTATGCGGCGAGTGTTTCTATGGAAAGTCTAACAAAAGAACAAGAGGAATGTTTTAGAAAAAGCTTAAAGGATTTCAAGGCAATTTCAGTTAGAGAAGGAAAGGCAGTTGGATTGTTAAATGGTCTAACCAGTGTTGAACCCATTATGACAATTGACCCCACTTTGTTATTAAGTAAAAAAGAATGGGACGAAATTTGTGATAAAAAACTAATTGAAGAAGATTATATATTTTGTTATTATCTTGGTAAAAACGATAGAATAAGAACTCTTGCCAAAAGATATGCGAAACTGAAAAAATTAAAAATAATTTCTATCCCCATGACAGAAGAAGATAAAATGAGACCGTTTGGAAATATAGCGAGGTCGGATATTTCTCCGCAACAGTTTTTATCTTTAATAAAGTATTCAAAATATGTTTTTACAGATAGTTTTCACGCTGTTGTTTTTTCTAAGATTTTTGAAAAACAGTATTTTGCGTTTAATAAAAATAATAGCGATAAAACGAAATCAAGAATATATAACATAACGAAATTGTTTAATACAAGTGAAAGATTTTGTGATACAATGGAAAAGGAAAAAATAGAATATTTGTTATCGTTAAAAAATATAGATTATTCAAAATTTAATTCAGATTATGAAGAGTTGGTTGAAAAATCAAAGAAATTTTTGTTAGACAACTTAAAATAGTTATTTAAAATAAATGTTATGGGATAAGATAAATATGATAAATATTACTGATAAGTCTAAATGTTGTGGATGTTCGGCATGTTATAGCGTTTGCGCAAATAAATGTATCACTATGGTGCAAGACGAAGAAGGTTTTTTGTATCCAAAAGTTAGCGTTGAAAAATGTAGTAACTGTGGGTTGTGTGAAAAAGTATGTCCATTTAATATTACTTCTAATGAAAAAAATAATAAACCACAAGCATTTGCGGTTAAAAATAAGAACGAAGAAGTAAGATTAAATTCTTCATCTGGTGGTGTATTTGCCGTGCTTGCAAATTATGTATTAAACAATTGTGGTGTCGTTTACGGTGTTGCGATGGATAATGATTGTAAATCGGCATTACATATTAGAGTTGATAATAAAAATGATTTGCCAAAATTATTTGGCTCTAAATATTTACAATCTAACATCAACAATGCTTTTATGCAAGTTAGGGAAGATTTAAGAAATGAAAAATTAGTTTTGTTTTCCGGTACGCCTTGTCAAATAAATGGATTAAGATTGTTTTTAAATAAAGACTATAAAAACTTATTGTTGGTAGACATAATTTGTCATGGGGTTCCATCTCCGTTAGTTTGGG
The DNA here is from genome assembly GCA_024405475.1 of Clostridia bacterium. Classification (GTDB taxonomy): domain Bacteria; phylum Bacillota; class Clostridia; order Christensenellales; family Borkfalkiaceae; genus UBA1259. Next base: position 7,236 of record JAKSOS010000013.1, on the reverse strand, counting down.
AAAAATATTGTGAGTACATTGAAGAAAAATATAATAGTAAAATAATAAATGTAAATTTCAGAAAAAAGAAAATAAATTTTACAAAAAAAATTCCGTCAAAAAAACAATATAAAATACAATACTTATCGCCTTCTGAAGATCCTTATCTGAAAATATTTTTGCGTAATTATTCTTTAAGACTATCATGTTATAATTGTAATGCAAAAAAAACGGAATCCATGTCGGATTTTACGATAGCTGACTTTTGGGGATTAAATAATGTTGCTCCAAATATGCAGGATAATAAAGGTGTTAGTTTGGTTCTTATAAATTCTGAAAAAGGAAAAGAGATTTTTGAAAAACAAAAAATTCAACTTATAATTCAAGAAGTTTCATTTGACAAATCAATAATGAATAATCCATCATATAACATGTCTTCTAAAAAGCCATTAGATAGACAAGAATTTTTTGATGATTTAAGAAAAATGAAATATGAAGAAATAAAAATCAAATATTGTAAAGATAATTTTAGTCTTTATATAAAAATAAAAAGATTTGTTAAAAAACTAATAAAGTTATTTTGCAAAAAAGAAGAAAAAGACTTAGAATATGGTTTGCTTATTAAATTGGAAAAAAACACTTTAAAAAAAGAAGCAATGAAAAAACAATAAAAATATTATAATAATAGATTAAAAGCACGTACCAAACAGACAAAAGGAGAATTAAAATGGGACTTTTTACAAATAAAACTTTAATGATTACAGGTGGAACGGGAAGTTTCGGCAATGCCGTTCTCAATAGATTTTTAAAAACCGATATCGGCGAAATTCGTATCTTTTCCCGTGATGAGAAAAAACAAGACGATATGCGCCACGAATATCAAGCAAAATTTCCAAACGAATGTTCTAAAATTAAATTCTATATAGGCGACGTAAGGTCATTAGAATCATGCAGAAGTGCAATGCACGGTGTTGATTATATTTTCCATGCTGCAGCGTTAAAACAAGTTCCAAGTTGCGAATTTTTCCCTATGGAAGCAGTTAGAACAAACGTTATAGGAACTGATAACGTTTTGACGGCGGCAATAGAAGAAAAAGTAAAAGCAGTAATTTGTTTATCAACGGATAAAGCAGCTTACCCTATAAACGCTATGGGTATAACAAAGGCTATAGAAGAAAAAGTCGCTATTGCAAAATCAAGAAATTCGGGAGAAACAAAGATTTGTTGTACTCGTTACGGCAACGTTATGTGCTCTCGTGGAAGCGTTATTCCGCTTTGGATTGATCAAATTAAAAACGGACAACCTATTACGCTTACAGAACCAAAGATGACAAGATTTATTATGAGTTTGGAAGAAGCGGTTGACCTTGTTTTATTTGCTTTTGAAAACGGCAAAAACGGCGACCTATTAATACAAAAAGCCCCTGCTTGTACAATTCAAACGCAAGCAGAAGCAGTTTGCGAATTGTTTGGTGGCAAAAAAGAAGATATTAAAGTTATCGGTATTCGCCACGGCGAAAAAATGTATGAAACGCTTTTAACTAACGAAGAATGTGCAAAAGCAGTTGATATGGGAAACTTCTATCGTGTTCCTGCAGATAATCGTGGGTTAAATTACGATAAGTATTTTAAGGAAGGCGACGAAAAGAGAAATACTTTAACTGAATTTAATTCAAACAATACTAAGCTATTAAACGTTGAAGAAACTAAAAAGAAAATTGCTTCTTTATCATATATCCAAGAAGAACTTAAAAAATTAGAAAAGTAAAAATAAAAAATGAATAAGTTTAATAACGATATTTTAAACTTAATAAAATGTGCCTTAAACGGTGAGACTCCAGTTTGTAAAGATTTAGATTACAAACAGATTTTGTCGTTTGCAAAAAAACAGCAAATCGTTGGGCTGTTGTTTTACTCTTTATCAAAAATAGAAGATTTTAAAAACAGCGAAGAGTATAAAGAGTTTTTCGTTTCATACGTCAATAATCTTAAAAACAGCGAAAATCAGTTGTACGAGTTAAACGTTTTATTTAATATTTTTAACGAGAACGGAATAGAATATTTCCCCTTAAAAGGTGCTATATTAAAAAGCATTTATCCAAAATCCGATATGCGCACTATGGGTGACGGAGATATTTTAATAAGAAAAAAGCAACTTAAAAAAATAAAAAAGATTATGCTGACGCAAGGCTTTTCTTTTAAGGGCGAAAGCGACCACGAGTGCATTTGGAAAAAAGACAATGTTACTATTGAACTTCACAAAAGTTTAATTCCGTCTTACAATAAAGATTATTTTAGTTATTATGGCGACGGCTGGAAATTAATAAAAAATAATCAAATGAGTAAAGAAGATATTTTTGTTTATTTATTTACTCATTTTTCAAAGCATTACAGAGATAAAGGAATAGGTATAAAATATATCATTGACCTTTACGTTTATCTTAATTATTATAAAAACTTAAACAAAAAGTATATAGAACAAGAATTAAAAAAATTAAAACTCTATGAATTTTACTTAAACGTTTTAGATACTATTGACGGGTGGTTTAACGGTAAAGAGTTAACTGAAAAGGGCGAATATATTACAGACTTTATATTTTCGTGTTTGGTTTACGGAAAAGAAGAATTGTTGCCGGTGTCAGACGCATTAAAGATTTCAAAAGGCACTTCAAACGTAAAGGGAAGAAGACTAATGACAAGACTTTTTCCGCCTTATGAACTTATGGTAATATATTATAAGTTTTTAAGACCGTTGCCATTTTTATTGCCTGTAATGTACGTATATAGATTTTTTCACGCAATAATAACAAAGCCGAAAAGAGTAGGTCAAGATATAAAAGAATTAAAAAATTATAATAAAGAGCAAATTGATGCTTATCAAAAAGATTTAAACTACGTTGGATTAGATTTCAACTTTGAAAAAAACAAAAAGAAGGAAAAGAAAAATGGAATATAAAGGTTTTAAAAATAACGGAAAACTCAAACTTTTAATTATTGTAGGAACTCGCCCCGAGATTATAAGACTTGGTGCGGTTATCAATAAAACGAGAAAGTATTTTGACGTCGTTTTAGCGCATACCGGTCAAAATTACGATTATAATTTAAACGGCGTTTTCTTTAAAGATTTAGGTATAGAAGATCCCGAAGTTTACTTAAACGCAGTAGGTAAAGACCTTGGCGAAACTATGGGAAATATTATCGCTAAATCTTACGAGTTGATGGTTGAAATTAAGCCTGATGCAGTTTTAGTTTTAGGCGATACAAACTCTTGTTTATCGGTTATCGGCGCAAAAAGACTTCATATTCCTATTTTCCACATGGAAGCAGGAAACCGCTGTAAAGACGAGTGCTTGCCCGAAGAAACCAACAGAAGAATAGTTGATATAATTTCCGACGTAAATATGGCGTATAGCGAACACGCAAGAAGATATCTTGCAGATACAGGCTTGCCAAAAGAAAGAACTTACGTAACAGGTTCGCCTATGGCGGAAGTTTTAAGCGAAAACTTATCTAAAATTGAAGCGAGTGATATACTTAATAGACTTAATTTAAAAAAGGGAAATTACATTTTGCTTTCTGCACATAGAGAAGAAAATATTGATACTGATAAGAATTTTAATTCGCTTTTTAACGCAATAAATAAAATGGCTGAAAAGTACGATATGCCTATTCTTTACAGTTGCCATCCAAGATCAAAAAAGAAATTAGAAGCAACGGGATTTAAACTTGATAAGCGTGTCATTATGCACGAGCCTTTGGGATTCCACGATTATAATAATTTGCAAATGAATGCTTTTGCAGTTGTTTCCGATAGTGGAACACTCCCTGAAGAAAGCAGTTTTTATGCGTCAATCGGAAAACCTATTTCGGCAGTTTGTATAAGGACTTCTACCGAAAGACCGGAAGCACTTGATAGCGCTTGTTTCGTTTTAGCCGGAATTGACGAAAAGAACTTAATGCAAGCCGTTGAAGTGGCTTGTATGAATAAAAACGGTTGTAAGCCTGTTGATGATTATACCGATATCAACGTTTCGGATAAAGTTGTTAAAATTATTCAAAGTTATACCGGCGTTGTAAACAAAATGGTTTGGAGAAAAGAAATCTAATTTGGGGAGTTAAAATGAAAAACGAATTTTTTAACACTCTTGTTCTTGATGCAAGTGCAAGAATAAAAAAAGATTTATCTTCTTTATCGGTTAATAAGAAGAAAAAAATAATAAGAAAGTTAAGAAAAAAATATAAACTTTTTAATTTTCAATATTATTTAAGATTGAAGTATTTTACTTCTCCTAAATCAATTTTAGGATTATTTGCAAGAGTAATGGTAAGAAGATTAGAAAATAAATATTCAATAAATATACCTAATATTCCTATCGGTGGTGGACTTCATATCGTCCACGCAGGAAATATTTTCTTAAACGCAGAATCTATCGGAGAGAACTTTACTTGTTATCAAGGCGTTACGCTTGGAACAAGTGGAAATGGCAGAGTACCTACCATAAAATCTAACGTAACTTGCTATACGAACAGCGTTGTCTGTGGAGATATAGTGGTTGGCGATAACGTGAGAATCGGTGCAAATGCGTTTGTAAACTTTGACGTAAAAGATAATTCAACCGTAATAAATCAATGTATTGTTAAGGAAAAAGATTCGGAGAAAGTATGAAGATTTTAGTGACAGGCGCAAAGGGTATGGTGGGAACTGCCCTTGTAAACAATCTGAAAAATATTAAGGACGGAAAAGATAAAACTCGCCCTAATATCAATATAGAAGAAATTTACGAATACGATTTGGGCGACGAAGATAAACTTGATTATTTTTGCCAAAACTGTGATTTCGTATTTAATCTCGCAGGGGTAAATAGACCGTTAAACTCCGAAGATTTTATGAAAAACAATTTCGGTTTTGCTTCAATACTGTTAGATACCTTAAAAAAATATAATAATAAGGCAACGATAATGCTTTCTTCTTCTATTCAAGCGACGTTAATCGGCAGATATAACGGGGATTACGGCAAAAGTAAACTCGCAGGGGAAGAATTGTTTTTTAACTACGGTAAAGAAACGGGTGCTAAAGTTAAAGTTTATAGATTTCCTAATTTAATGGGGCATAGTCGTCCTAACTATAATAGTGCAGTATCAACATTTTGTTATTCTGTTGCAAACGATAAAGAGTTTACGGTAAACGATAGAAATTCAGTAGTAGAATTGTTATATATTGACGATTTAGTTAACGGCATGAAAGACCTTTTAGAAGGAAAGGAATTGCATTGTGAGTTTGACGGAGTAAGCCCTATTGAAAGAAAAGACGGAAAGTATTGTTATATTCCTTTAACTTACAAGGTTACGCTTGGCGAAATTGTTGACTTATTGCAAGAGTTTAAGTTGCAACCTAAAACGCTTATGATGCCTAAAATGCCTGAAGGAAGTTTTGCAAAAAAACTTTATTCATTATATTTAACGTATTTACCGAGTAAAGATTTTAAGTATCCGTTAAAAATGAATATTGACGATAGGGGAAGTTTTACCGAACTTATACACACTGCAGATTGCGGACAGGTTTCGGTAAATATAAGTAAGCCCGGTATAACGAAAGGCAATCACTGGCACAATAGCAAGTGGGAATATTTTATAGTCGTTTCTGGGCACGGACTTATTCAGGAGAGAAATATCACGACGGGCGAAACGGTGGAGTTTGAAGTCAGTGGCGGTAAAATTGAAGCCGTTGCAATGATTCCCGGGTGGACGCATAATATTATCAATTTAAGCGATAAAGAAAATCTTATAACTGTTATGACCTGTAATGAGATTTTTAATCCCGAAAAACCCGATACGTTTTTTGAAAAAGTATAAAATAGAAAAGCGATAGATTTTACTATCGCTTTTTTAATAATGTTTGTTTTTTTTCACATAATAAATATTATGAAAAGATTTTTTGTACTTTTTATATGCTTACTATGTTTGACTTTTCCTATTAAAGTGGCTTACGCCATGCCTTTTTATGATTTAAGCCCAAAAGAAAGTGTGCTTAGGGCGGAGTTTTCCACTTTTTGCGAAACTTCTTCTACCGAGCGAAAAAACAATATAAGTTTGGCGTTAAAAAGTTTAGACGGAGCCTTTATTGAACCTAATGCGGAGTTTTCTTTTAACGATACCGTTGGCGAAAGAACGGTAGAAAAAGGATATAAAAACGCTAAAATTATTTCAAAAGGCAAGTTTGTTGACGGAATAGGCGGTGGAGTGTGTCAAGTTTCTACCACTCTTTATAACGCACTTATTCTTGCGGATATAAAAATTATTGAGTGGCATTCTCATAGCCTTGTCGTTTCTTACGTAGAACCTTCTTTTGACGCTATGGTAAGTTATGGATATGCGGACTTAAAGTTTATAAATAACACTCATAACCCTTTAATGATAAAAACTGTTTTTTCGGGCGATAAACTCACGGTTAAACTATTCGGCGAGCCTATGGATTATAGAATAGAAAGAAAAAGCACCGTTTTAGAGCAAATTGTAGGAAATGACATAATAAAATTAGATAAAGAATTAAAAACCGACCTTTACGAAGGGGAAAGAGCAGTTGTGATACCTAAAAAAGACGGCTGTAAAAGTAAAGGGGAAATTGTAAAGATAAGTGGCGGAAAAGTGTTAGAGAAGATAGAGATAAGAAAAGATTATTATAAAAAGATAGACGGATTAGTAGTTGAGGGGGTAAGAAAAAGACAACAATAATTGTTTTTTTAAAAAAAGATAAAAATACTTTGACAAAATACTAATTTTATGATACTATAACATACGCTAACAAAAGTTGGCGAAAAAATTAAGAAATTGAGCATTACGGAGAAATACCCAAGAGGCTCAAGGGGACCCCCTGCTAAGGGGTTAGCATGCTGAATAGCGTGGCCCGGGTTCAAATCCCGGTTTCTCCGCCAAGAAAAAAGGATAGGTAAAACCTATCCTTTTTTCTTGATAGTAAGCAAATAACCGGGATTTGAATTAAGGAGAAAATTGCGTATGCAATTTGTCCATAGGACTAAAATGTCCAGTGGACATTTTATCGGGTATGGTCGCACAGGCGAAAATCCCGGTTTCTCCGCCAAAAATACCCGATAGGAAAACCTATCGGGTATTTTTGATGGTAAGTAAAAATCGGTATTTGGTCGTCTTTGATGGACATTTATAACGGACATAGTCCTGCCAGAGTTCCCTAATTCTAGGGTATGGCAGTATTAAGCGTTAAGAAACAGTCCGGTGGAC
>JAKSOS010000129.1 GCA_024405475.1 Clostridia bacterium | reverse complement strand
TTGTGTTTGCTCTTTGTGTAGAGTATTCCGTATTGTGAGTTTTGTGTGGTTTCACAAAAGCACAAGCATAGCAACGAGAGTGTAAAAAATACTCTTTGAAAAAGGAAGATTTTTTACGGACACTTACCCTTTTATGCCCTACGGGAAATAAATGGGTAAAGTTGCGTAATGCGTAGTGCGATTAACCACCCTAAACGATACAAGAAGGATAGCGAAAAAAGGCAAAGACAAAACAAGCAATACACTGTTGTTGTGCGTAGCACGACAAAGCAATAAACTCGTAGAGTTTGTTGCGTAAGTGTTATTGCGTCTAACACTTTTGACTTAAAAGTGAAATTATGCTATGATAATTTTGAGTGGTAGTTGAGAGTAGCGAAATGAATAAGCAATATGCTTATGAAATGTAGCGAAAGGAACGGACACTTAAAATTGAATAAATAATTGAACGATTAAGGAGAAAGGGTTATGAAAAACGATGTGATTACAACAATTGCCGTCCATAATGGTTTTAAGGTTGCTCGGCAACATAATTTACGCAACCGAAATATAACGGATAAAGAAAACCATATAAGACGGGAAGGGATACACGAAACTTGGATAGATGAAGAACCGAAAAAAGCATACGAAAAATTGTTCGGTAGTGCTTTAACTGAATACAACGCAAAACAAGTTCGTAATGATAGGAAGATAGATGACTATTATAATCACATTAAAAAGAGTGGTAATAAAGAGAAACCCGTATATGAAATGATAGTCGGTGTTTATAAGTCGCAATTCGTCAATGATGAAGATAGAGTAGCACTCAACCTTAATCAAAACGAAGTCGCACGAAATAAAGAGATTTTGAAAGAGTTTTTAAGCGAATTTCAAAAACGCAACAAAAACATTTATGTTTGTGGTGCTTATTACCACGAAGACGAAGAAGGAACGCCACACTTACATTTAGATTATATCCCTTACGGACACTACGAAAAGGGTTTGAAGGTTAGGAACTCAATGCGTCAAGCAATAAATGAAATGAATAAAGATTTACATTTGCTTAATCGTGAGTATAGCGATACTCATAAAAAGATTAACCCGTTAGAGTGTTGGAACAAAAGACAACGGGAACTTTTAGATAGCATTTGTAAAAGTAAGGGTTTGAAGATTTCTTATCCCGTAAAGAAGAAGAAATTAGAACACTTATCAAAAGACGATTATGTGATACAAGAGAACGCAAAACTTATTGACGCACAATGTAAAGATTACGAACACAATAAGCAACTTATTCATAATCAAGTAGAAACTTATAATAAGAATAAGAAGATTATTGAAGAACAAAAAAACATAAAAGAGATGAGTATTGAAAAAATGCGTAGCATAGTGAAAGCCTATGACGAAGAAAGGGCTTTGCGTTTTAGCAACTCAAAAGTTAAGACAAAAACGAAAGAAGAAGAAAACGAAAGAGATTTTG
>JAKSOS010000128.1 GCA_024405475.1 Clostridia bacterium | reverse complement strand
GTAGTGTTACTACGGGATTTCTTCTTATCAAAATTATTTTTCCAAATAAGCAATAACTTTTTCGCCTGTAAGTTCGAATATTTCTTCTTCTGATTTAACCTTATTGTCGAATAAATATCTTACAACAACATAAACAATCGAAAGTGCCAAACCGATAATGGCACCGGTTAAAAAGTCTTTCTTCAACGTTCTAGTCGTATATATATAAGTAGAATTTTGAACGGATTGAATATTGATTCTCCCTGAAGAAAACAACTTTTGTTCCAGTTTATCGTACTCGTCAAACACCGTTTCAAAGCTGTTTATCAGTTGAGTTAATTTTTCCGCGGCATATTCCGGAGAAACATCCGTATAAAATATGGTAAGTATTACGCTATTCTTGGAATAGCTAAAGCCCATATTAGCACCGCTAATATAAGTTTTACCGGCATAAATACTGTGTGCACTGTAATACTGATTTATTATATTTACTATTTCTTGCGTTTTTATTGCTTGAGTAACGGTAGGGAGCCATATCTCAGCAAGCGTTGCGCTGTTCGTTGCGTCGGTTGTTGTTTTTCTAATAGACTCCGGGTCTAAATCGCCCGAAACGACAACTTGTTTTTGCGCAGTATATACAGGCTTCTTTTTATAATAACTGTATCCGCCGAACAACAAACCGCCTATTATTATACTTAATATTATTAAAACGATATTCCTGTATAAAAGACTGAAAATAGGAAAACTTTTCTTTTGCATTATTTATCTTCCTCCTTCTTAACGTCTTCTATATAAGCAAGTAAGGGAGTACCGGTAAGTTTTTCAACGTCTTGCCTTGATGCAACAGTCGTATCTATTATAGACAAAATATAAACGACAAGGAAACTTATAAGTAATCCTGCCACACCGAATATAAACACTGTTTTACGTGTAGAGAAATCCAATTTGTTCGAAATTAAGCCCATATCTTCCAAACTAATTGCAACCGTACCGAAATATTTATATTCAACAGGCTCGTTAGCAGGTTGGCTTGCATATCTTAAAATCTTTAATTCTTGGTTAGCGGCAAGTGCTATCATTTTTACCTTAATACGCCCCGAATTCAAAACCGAATCTTCATACGATACAGTATAATTGTAGTTTTCCGTATTATCATAATTTACGTTTATATTAGAAATAGAAATATTGTGAGTTTTGTTTTTGTTAACAGAAACATCATAAGGTGTAAAAGCGTTTGCATACTGTATGTAAACAATAGTGTTATCTTCTTCGTGAACGCCCTGTTGATAACGGTATAACGTTACGTTTTCCGTACCGTCGTAAAACTTTAATCCCCCGTTATCTTTTTCAATAAACTCATAATCAACTTTACTTCCGTTATGCAAAGTCAACGTTAACGTTTTATTCTTACACGAGCCTATCGTTAAATCGGTAATGTATTTGCCGTTTATCGTGTTGATATATTCGTTTAAGATACCGTCACTGTG
>JAKSOS010000127.1 GCA_024405475.1 Clostridia bacterium | reverse complement strand
ATAAACAGGTTTTCCGTTGGGCTTCAAACGGGGTTTGAAGAACAACTTAAAAAATTAAACAGAATTCATACCGCAAAAGATTTTTTGCTTTGCATGAATCTTTTAAAAGGCGAAAACGTTAGTGCCGATATACTTTTGGGGTTGGAAGGTCAAACGTTAGAACAAGTTAAAAAGACTATTGATTTGGCTTTAGCAGGTAACGTAAGCCATATCTCAATGTACGCATTAACGCCCGAAGTAGGCACTCCGATTTACACCAATTATCTTAACGGAGAACTACTTTCCGACGACGAAGTTATTTATGACGGTGCAAGGGCGTACTTAAAACAAAAAGGATTTCACCGATACGAAGTTTCTAACTTTGCCAAAGACGGCTACGAATCACGCCATAATTACAATTACTGGGAACGTGGCGAATATATCGGGCTCGGCGTTTCGGCATCGTCTTTTATCGATAATAGAAGGTTTACAAATTCGTTTAGCATAGACGAATATATGAACGCAATAATTTATAACAAAGTTCCCGAAATATCAAGCGATACGATAGAAGGGGAAGACGCATGCTTTGAATTTATAATGCTTGGGCTTCGCACCGAAAAGGGAATAAGCGTAAAAAAATACAACCAACTTTTTAACGAAGATTTTGATAAAAAGTACGCCGATATTTTGAAAAAGAAAAAAGATTTTTTAATTAGAGAAGGCGATAATTTAAGAATAAAGGAAGAATATATTTACGTTCAAAACGATATAATTTTAGCCTTTATGAAATAAAAATTTTTATCGACAAAAAAAATAATATTTATCTAAAACCGTACTTTTTTATACCTTTCTTTTATGATAATATTTTCTTAAAAGCAGGGCTATAAAATGACGGTTTATATTGAATACGTTTTAATAGACAATTTTGTTATAGACTATTTGATTTTAAAAGCCACTTTTAAGATAACGGGAAATCCCGCTAAAAAAAGCAGGCTTTTTTTATCTGCTTTTTTTGGGGCTTTCTTTGCGTTAATTTTTCCGCTAATTGACTTTAACGCATACTTAACGGTAATTATAAAAATAGCGTCCGCATTAATAATTTTACTTATCGCAAACGGTTACCAAACGAATAAATCTTATTACGTTACTTCGGTTATTTTTTTATCGTTGACGTTTGCACTTGGCGGTGCGGTTATTGGGGTATATTCAATACTTAATTTGGACTACTCAAACGAATTATCTATTGCGTTTATGATACTTCCCGTCTATCTTTTTGTTAAAGTTATTATGGAACTGATAAATTATTTTTTTTCAAGGTCAAAAGAAGAAAGTTATTTCGTTACTTGCACTCTCTATGCCGAAAACGAAAGTTTAACGCTTCGGGGGTTTATCGATAGCGGAAACAGTTTGTATTACGATAATAAGCCCGTTATCGTAATAGATAAAAAAGATTTGTTGAAATATTTTAAATGTCAACTTATTTTTAAAATAGGTAA
>JAKSOS010000126.1 GCA_024405475.1 Clostridia bacterium | reverse complement strand
CGAACCCCTGACCTCCAGCGTGACAGGCTGGCGTACTAACCAACTGTACTACCGGGCCGTATGGTATTTATTTAATTTGGTGGGCCTTCACGGACTTGAACCGCGGACCAATCGGTTATGAGCCGACCGCTCTAACCAACTGAGCTAAAGGCCCTTAAAATATTTGGTCGGGGTGAAGAGACTCGAACTCCCGACATCTTGCTCCCAAAGCAAGCGCGCTACCAACTGCGCTACACCCCGAAACAAACACAAAAAAGCGAATGCTTATATAATATATAATAATTTGGGGAAATTGTCAACAAATTTAAGCAAAAAATATAAAAAAATTTAAATAAATCTTTTTACTGATTTTTCTTTGACAAAAGAGTACATAATTTTACTTTTTATAGTATTTTTTTATCATTTTACTATATTAATATAGATTTGTTTTGTTGGGAGGTATAAATGGATATTAAGTATAAAAAGTCAATAAACAGTTTTACCGTTTTTCTTGAAGGTGAAATTGATGAATGTTCGGTTTCTAACGTAAAAGATTTATTAGACAAGATGATTTTAGACAATATTGACATAAAAAGAGTTGTTTTTGATTTATCAAACGTTTCTTTTATGGATAGCACGGGGATAGGGCTTTTAATAGGTAGATATAAAAAATTAAAGAGTTTAAGTATTGATTCTTATATTAAGGGTGCAAATATTGCGACGGAAAAGGTACTTGAACTTGCCGGATTGTACAATATTATGCCAAAGTTTTAATGAGGAAATTATGAATACAGAAAATAAATTTAAGTTGATTTTTAATTCTTTATCGTGTAACGAAGCTTTTGCTCGTTCTGTTATAGGTGTTTTTGCACTTCAATTAAATCCGACGTTGTCGCAATTAACTGATATAAAAACAGCCGTAAGCGAAGCTGTAACAAATTGCATCGTACACGGTTATCCAAATAGTATCGGCGAAATTACTCTTGAAGGAATAATAAATGACGACACATTACATATAAATATTTTTGATTCCGGAGTTGGTATAGAAAATATAGATAAAGCGACAGAACCTTTTTATACCACAAAAGGCGAAGAAGAACGTTCCGGTATGGGTTTTACTATAATGAAAACTTTTATGGACGATATAAAGATTGAGTCATCTTTAAATAATGGAACAAAAATTTATATGACAAAAAAAATAAATTAAAAGATGGTTTTTTAATGCTAAATCACGATGAACAATTAAATTATATACGACAAGCAAAAAATGGAGATGATAAAGCAAAAGAAATTTTATTTACACATAATTCGCCACTTATAAGGAGTATAATCAGGCGTTTTAACGGCAAAGGCGTGGAGTATGATGATTTATACCAAATTGCCTGTATAGGCTTTATAAAGGCAATAAATAACTACGATGAATCTTTTGGCGTAAAGTTTTCAACATATACAGTGCCTATGATAATAGGTGAAATTAAAAGGTATATGAGAGATAACGGAGCGATAAAAG
>JAKSOS010000125.1 GCA_024405475.1 Clostridia bacterium | reverse complement strand
GCGTTGCTTTTATTTCTTTAATTAATTGCAAGTGTTAAATAGTGTGGGGTATGGTTTTATAAAATTATGCTTTGTGTTTTTGTTTTTGCCTTTTAGGGCAAAACAAAAAACACTTTATATTATTATATATATATTATATTCCCCCCGATTATACGTCGGAAGATGTCCCAAAATGCCCGATTATACGTCGGAAGATGTCCCAAAAAAAATAAATATACGTCGGAAGATGTCCCAAAAATAAAAAAAAACGCCCCTAAAATGCAGGGCGTTTAGTATTAAAAAGGGATGTCGGTATAATCTATATCGTTTGGATCTTCTAAAGTGTATTCCAATACGGTGTTATTATCACGCGTAATAGTTACATTTATTTTATTTTCGGGTTTATTTATAAATACGTTTCCCGTCGTGAATTTAAAACCTTTTAGGTTTTCTTCCTTGTGCATACAATTAAATAAATAAAAAATAAGCTCAATTTTTTCTTTTACTCTGTAATAATTGTGTATATATAGTTTACTTATTTTTTCGCCGTTGTCGTTGTAAGTGCTGGTAACGTTTAATTCACTTGGTAAAACGTGCAGGCAAAAATCTAATAAATTAAGGTTTAATTGTGTTGTGGCCTTTTCGCTTTCGTGCATATTCAAATACATAATTGCTTTTCTTACGGTTTCAACACTAGGACGCCCGCGTATATCCCGTTTATTGTGCATTGCTGGATCGTCTTTGTGATTCTCTATTACTTTAATAATATGCCCCGTAAATGCTTTAGGAAGTGCAATCCAATTACTACCGCGTTCCAATAATCCACTAAATAAAGGCTTAAAAAATTGTACTTCTATGCGTGTTATCATTCCAGCATTTAATAGATTTTTCAAATATTGCAGGCTTGCCCCCTTTGAATTGCAGGATATTTTTATATCATCCTTGTATAAGGTAATAATAACGGGTTGTACGCGTGCTAGTGTGAGTGTTCCGTTTGGTTGCAATATTGGAATATTAAATATTTCGGGGTTGTTACATAATAAACTTACATTTTCCCAAAAATCCCCGCTTAATCCTTTTATGCCGTCTAGGGCGTATTGTTCGGATGTATTGCGGGATAAATTCAAAACATAAAAATTTAAGTTAGGATCATCAAATACCCATTCGGGATGTTCCGTACATATTGCGGTTATAAGGTCAAATACAAAACCATAACGGGCGGAATATTCGTAAAATTTTCTTGATGATAATTCCGATTCCGTAATATTTGTAATGTCGAATACTTCCCCGTTTATTGGATATTTTACGCTTTTTGCGGTTGTCAATTCAGCTTTTGCAAGCTCGCGGGGATAACATACGCCCCCGTTACTTATTACCGTATTAATTGCGTTTTGATTCTTTTTAGATATTGCCATAGTCTTTTTGTACGCCCCTTGTATTAATGTAATTCTAATTTTGTGGCCGTTCTACGATTTTCATTTCCTGCGGTTGTTTCCTTTTCGGTCTTTGGTGTTTCGT
>JAKSOS010000124.1 GCA_024405475.1 Clostridia bacterium | reverse complement strand
CGGATCGTCGTAATGCGAATATTCGGTGAGGACGAACGAATCGATAAAGTCGAGTTTTAACCCGTCTATTCCGTATTCCTTAACGAAATGCGTATATATTTGCAAAATGTATTTTCTTACGTCTTTGTATCTTATATCCAACACGCCTGCTTCGAACACGTCGTCAAAATACAACAATTTATCTTTGTACTTTTGATAATCTTTGGTATTTATACCAACAAACGGCACGGGAAACCATACCATAATTTTCATACCGAAAGAATGTACTTTCTCTATAAAACTTTTCAAATCGGGGAATTTCTCTTGCGACACTTTCCAGTCACCGCAACACGAATAATCGCCTACGCCCGTTCCGTCAAACTGCCAACCGTCGTCTAATATGACCGTCTTAAACCCCATATCTCTTGCGATTTTCAATTCGTCTTCCAACAAATCCTGTCGTGGACATTGATGAAAATTATACCACGTCGAATATAGCGGACATTCCGCACTTTTAGGTAAGAAATTTTTAATTTCCAAAACTTCTTTCCACCACAAAGCAACGTCGTTTACTGCTTCAACGAATCCTACGTTTCTTTTATCGATTCTTAAATATGTTTTATAACTCGTCTTATTGCAGTTTTCCGTAAAAAATTCAACGCCGAAACCGAATTCGTCCTTTTGTGCAAAATCGTCGACGCCCAAAGTAATTCTACAAGGCGTTACGTTATCGGAAATAGCCACTGTAGTATTGTTCATACCGCTATAAGACAATAAAGACAAAACGGGTGCACCGTAATAAAATTTCGATTCAGACACGTTAGCATTCCACTGTTTAAGTGCTCTATTTCTGCCGACTGTCGGTGTCCACACGGAATATCCGTCTATCATAGGTTGTTTCCACGATAACCTTATCGGCGTATTTCCTATTAAAACATCTTGTCCGAAATTTATTTCGTATAATTCTACGTTATCGTCCGAATCAACTAATTTAACGTATTGAGAACAATCTATTTGTTTTGATTTTATAAACAATTCAAACAACATAATACTCCATCTTTGTTAATATTATATCATATTGAAAGTTGTTATTCAATACCAAATCTTCACATAATTGAGTGTCAAATTTTTACATTAAAAAAGACTACTTATTCTAAGTAGTCTCAAAAATCTTGTATTTATAAAATTTTTTCTCTCTTTCTAAATTCGGAAACGGATAATCCGACGTGCTTTTTGAATTGTTCGTAAAACATATGCCTTGACGAGAAACCCGCTTTCTCGATGATATATTCTATCCTATTGCCTTCAAGCAATAATTGTTTCGCATATTCCACACGTTTCATTGATAAATACATAGACAAATTCATTCCGAATTTTTCCTTAAACACTCTACTGAAATAGGTAGGATTATAATAACACTTTTTCGCTAATCCTTCCAACGTCAGTTTTTCGTTTAAGTTGTTTTCTATGTAGTTGTTTATATCAAACCATTCGTCCTTTTTGTCCCTTTCAATCATTATTTTATC
>JAKSOS010000123.1 GCA_024405475.1 Clostridia bacterium | reverse complement strand
TAACGGATGGCTTTCTCTGTTCGTGAACATAACCGCAAATCTTTACGTCTTGTTCCGTAAGCCCTTCGTTTGCGTCAACCATAATAATACAAACGTCCGCACGCCTAATTGCTCCAAGAGCTCTAAGAACGCTATAATATTCCAAATCTTCGGTAACGGCACTTTTCTTTCTTATACCTGCCGTATCGATTATCATGTATTTTTTATCGTTATATATAAAAGGTGTGTCAATAGCATCACGTGTAGTACCTGCTATGTCAGACACAATCGTACGGTCAAACCCTAGTAATTTATTACATAAACTTGACTTTCCAGCATTAGGCTTTCCAACGACAGCAAGTTTAATATATTCACCGTCATCGACTTCTCCATTGGAGCTAAATTTACTAACAACTTCTTCAAGTAAATCACCTATTCCAAGCCCTTGTTCAGCTGAAATGCCAAAAGGTTCACCTAACCCCAAATTATAGAACTCAAATAAAATTTCACGGTTATAGTTATCGAGCTTATTAACCGCAAGAACAACAGGCTTACCACTTTTACGTAGTTTCATGGCAACTTCTTCGTCAGCAGCATTTAGTCCTGTTTTTGCATCGGTAAAAAATATGATAACGTCTGCAGTGTCAATAGCAATTTCCGCTTGCTTTTGAATATGTTTCCACATAATATCCGTTGATTTTAATTCAATGCCACCCGTATCAACAAGCGTAAAATACCGACCACACCACTCTGCGTCAGCATAAATTCTATCCCTCGTTACCCCCGGGAAATTATCAACAATTGAAATTTTTTTGCCACAAACCTTGTTGAAAAAAGTAGACTTTCCAACGTTAGGTCTTCCAACAATTGCAACTAACGGTTTTGCCACAATATACCTCTATAATAAAAGAAACAAAATAATTTGTATTATATTCCTATTTTATTTTTATTAAAACTTCATTAAAATATTCAGGCAAGTCACACGAAAAAGAAACAAGCTTCTTTGTCGATGGATGCACGAATTCAAGTTTCCCTGCATGTAAAAGTTGTCCTTTTAAATTAAATTTTTGATTTTTATATCCGTATTCTTTATCGCCTACTATAGGATGACCTATATACTTTGCATGAACTCTTATTTGATGCGTTCTTCCGGTTTTTAAATTAAACTCACAAAAAGTGAATTCTTTGAATCTCTTAACAACTTTATAATCGGTTATCGCCAACCTGCCTTTTTCAGAAACGGCCATTTTAGTTCTGTCTTTTTCACTTCTGGAGATAAAAGTTTCAATATGCCCGAAGTCATCTTTGACAACACCTTCCAAAAGAGCATAATACGTTCTTTTGCACGATTTATTCTCTAATTGTTTGGCAAGCGATATATGGGCATTATCGTTTTTTGCGACAACTAATAATCCTGAAGTGTTTTTATCTATTCTATGTACGATTCCCGGCCTAACAACACCCTGAATACCCGAAAGATTATCAAGGTGAAATAAAAGAGCATTAACTAACGGGTCGCCTTAATTG
>JAKSOS010000122.1 GCA_024405475.1 Clostridia bacterium | reverse complement strand
TTATAACACAAGGCTTGAAGCCTTAAAAGGTGTTACTAACTTTATAACAAGGGCTGACGAAGATTACGTTGTTTTAACCGATTGCGACGGAATATTCAGGCTTGATTATAACGAAGTTATAGAAGAACATATTAATACTAAAGCCGACATAACGTTAGTATACAAAAACATGCCGACGAGTAAAGGTTGCGTGGACGAAATAACTTCTTTCGATATAGAAAATAAAAGAATAGTAAACATAAATAATAGCGTAAAACCTTCGGGTGAAAGGAATAACGTGTTTATGAACGTTTTGGTTATGAAAAAGAACGTTTTATATAATATCGTTATGGAAAGTATAGCCCAAAACAAGAAACACCTTATGGCAGACGTTATTACTGGTAGTTTGAAAAACTTGAAAATATACGGCTACGAGCATAAAGGTTATTATGCGGGTATAACTTCTATTCAAAAATATTACGAAAGTAATTTGGAATTATTAAACCCGAAAGTAAGACACGAATTGTTTGAAGACAGAAGCGTGTTTACAAAGATTAGAGATAGTGCACCAACGAAATACGGCAACACTTCAATAGTAAAGAATTCGCTTATTGCAGACGGTTGCGAAATAGAAGGCGAAGTGGAAAACAGTATAGTGTTTAGAAACGTTAAGATTGCACGTGGTGCTAAAATAAAGAACAGTATAGTTATGCAAAACTCTGTTATTGGAGAAAATGCAACGCTTAACTGTATAATTTGTGATAAGGACGTTGTTGTTAGAGATAAAAGGATGTTATCGGGCAGTGAAAATCACCCCTTCTATATTTCTAAGAACACAATGATATAAGGAGAAAAAATGGCAACAACCGTTGAAAAATCAATAAAAACAGAAGTAACGGCAAATGTCGTAACGGCGGAAAAAAAGATGGGAACGGGAAAATTCCCCGAAATAAAAATAACAAAAAAGAAAAAGGTTATATTTATCGGTTCGGAGGCCGCGCCGTTTATTGCAACCGGGGGGCTTGCTGACGTATTAGGTTCGCTTCCAAAGGCTATAGCAAAGAACGGAAATTATGAAGTATCGGTGATGCTTCCACTTTATAGTAATATCAGCCAAGAATTTAAATCAAAGTTTAAGTTTTTACAATGCTTTAACGTTGCGGTGGGGTGGCGTTTACAGTATTGCGGTGTATTTTTATACGAATACGAAGGCGTAAAATTTTATTTTATAGATAACGAATATTATTTTAAGAGAGAAGGGAATATTTACGGTTTTTACGACGACGGCGAAAGATACGCTTTCTTTTCGAGAGCAGTGTTAGACGCTATTGCAAGACTTAACATTTATCCCGACGTTATAAATGCAAACGATTGGCAAACGGCGGCATCTATCGTATACCTAAAAGGTATGTATTATAACGACGAAAATTTTAGAAAGATTAAAACGGTATTTACGATTCACAACATTGAATATCAGGGCAAATTCGGTATGGATTGTTATGCCGATTTGTTCGGGTTCCCCGAGAGCTTAAGAAATTTTATAGAACTTGACGGTTGTGTAAACTTAATGAAA
>JAKSOS010000121.1 GCA_024405475.1 Clostridia bacterium | reverse complement strand
CCTATATGCTTTATTTACTTTATCAACAAGGTAAAAAATCAAATCAAAACAATTTTTCATTTTCATTATTTTCATTACTATTTTATATTTTATTTTATTATTTCTATTCTTATTTTTACTTTTAATCAGATTCAATAGGGAAATCCTGAATAAATTCTCTAATTTTTTTAATAAATTCTTCTTGAACTTCTAATCCAAATTCCTTTAAAGATTTTTTGGATTTGCATTGTTTTACTCCTAATTATCCGTTTTCAAGAAAGGGCTTGGAAAGAAAACGGCACGCTCTAACGAAGTAGAGCGTGAATCGTTACGGTTATTGTAGAAAATAGTGTTATGCTTCGAATTTCTTTAATTTTTCCAAAAATTCGGCACAGTCGTCGGAATATACTTCAACGATCAAGGGGCTGGAAAGATCGAGAGAGAAGATACCGAGAATAGATTTTGCATCAACGACGTATTTGCCACTCTTCAACAAAATTTCGTAAGGGCAGTCTTGCGTAATTGCAACGAATTCCTTTACTTTTTGAGCCATTGCAAGAGAAATTTTAATAGATTTCATAATATGGTTTCCTCCACATTTTTTTATTTCTTATATTATACATAATATTTTCATAAAAATCAAGATATTTTTGAAAAAAACTTTGATACAATTTTATTTTGTGTTATAATGATACTATTCAATGGAAAAAGTTGTGTATTTTGTACTTTTTCCACAAGGAGTTATTATGGATAAAACAGAAAAAACAGTTAAAGAAGAAAACGTGTTTTCGGGAAGATTATTAAAAGTTTACAAAGACGAGATTATTTTGCCCGACGGAAATAAAAGTACGAGAGAGTACGTTCGTCACAACGGCGGTGCTTGCGTCGTTTGCGTCGTGGACGGGAAAATGTTGTTTGTAAAACAATACCGGTATCCTTATC
This sequence comes from Clostridia bacterium, assembly GCA_024405475.1. GTDB lineage: Bacteria > Bacillota > Clostridia > Christensenellales > Borkfalkiaceae > UBA1259. The sequence continues at coordinate 636 of JAKSOS010000121.1, read as the reverse complement.
ACGAAGTAACTTTGGAAATTCCCGCAGGAAAGCGTGACGGGGACGAAGAACCCGTCAAAACTGCATTTAGAGAACTGGAAGAAGAAGGCGGTTTGAAAGCAAAGGAAATGGAATTGCTTCACGTTATTTATCCGTCTCCGGGATATACGAACGAAAAAATCTACGTATATCTTGCAAAAGGCGTAGAAAAAACGAAAATGCATCTCGACGAAGACGAATTTTTGAACGCAGAGTGGATTAGTATAGAAAAAGTAAAAACTATGCTCAAAAACGGAGAAATTCTTGACGCAAAGACGATCGTCGGCGTGCAAGCGTACTTATTAAATCAATAAAATAATAAAGCCGAAACGGAGAAGTTTCGGCTTTATTTTCGTTTATGTAGGATCAATCACGATCGCAAGGGTTGAAAATCTTGCACAAAGTACCGTTTTTATACATACAGTACAAGAGTGCTAACATAACGGGAAGTCCACAGCCCGTGAAAATCTTTGCGTTGATGAAACCGTCTTTGGAACCGAGTACGAGCAAAGCGATAAGGATCCAAAGCGTAGTGTTATGCGTACAGCAATTCATATACATACCTCCTGTATTTAACTGCAAAAAAGTTTTGCAGATTTATCTTTCTAATACATAATA
>JAKSOS010000120.1 GCA_024405475.1 Clostridia bacterium | reverse complement strand
TTGTTTGCTCGTCCCTTTTCCTTCCGCCATATATTCATAGTTAAGCAAAACCGCAACTCTGAACGTTGGCATGTGGTCCGGACCTATCTTTGAAAGCGTTTCATAAGAAACGCTACCCATCTTTCTCTTTTGGACATATTCTTGCAACTGACTTTTTGAGTCCGCATTGATTGTCTTTTTACTCTATTATTACATTTTTTTTAAAAAGCTATCTCTTCTTGTTTTGTTTACAAACTTCATGGCTTTTTTTATTCCAACGAAAAGATAAATGCCGGCAACTTCTGCTTAAAAAAAAAAAAAAAAAAGTTTTTCAGTACTGTTTACGCACTTTTTTTGACCGTTTCCTAAAAGCACGTATTTATCAAGCCCCAACTTCTTTATAGTTTCTAAAAAACAAGCGTTATTTTCCATCTCTTGACGCTTTTTTGTCAAATTGCCTTCGTCGCCCTTTTGATTGTTATATAAATACTCGCTTTCAACTAACTTGATAATGCTGTCGCCAAAAAACTCTAACTTCTCGTTATCTACTGTGTTATGTTCATTTGCATAAGAAGAATGCGTAAAGCATTGTCTTAATAGATTTTTATCCTTAAAACTATACCCTATCTTTTCTTCTATTTCAGATATTTCAAATATTGCCATATTATCAGCTTTCAAGAGAACCTACCGTTCTTGGGAAAGGCAAAACGTCTCTGATGTTGCCGATTCCTGTTAAATACATAATCATTCTTTCAAAGCCTAAACCAAAGCCCGAGTGCTCAACCCCACCGTACTTTCTTAAATCTAAGTACGATTTATAATCCTCTGCTTTTAATCCGCATTCTGCCATTCTCTTTTGCAAAACTTCAATTCTTTCTTCTCTTTGACTTCCACCTACAAGTTCGCCGATTCCCGGTACTAATAAATCACTTGCGGCAACCGTCTTTCCGTCATCGTTAAGTCTCATATAGAACGCCTTGATTTCCTTTGGATAATCCGTTAAGAATACAGGCTTTTTAAATACTTCTTCTGTAATATATCTTTCGTGTTCACTTTGTAAGTCAACACCCCAGTAAACGGGTGCTTCAAATCTATCTTTAACTTTAAGCAAAATATCTATCGCTTCAGTATAGGTCAATCTCTTAAACTCGTTTTCGGAAACGTTTTTCAATCTGTCAATCAAGCCGTTATCAATAAATTGATTTAAGAACTTAATTTCTTCTTCACAAGTCTTCATTACGTAGTTGATAATATATTTTACCATCGCTTCTGCACAATCCATATCGTCCGAAAGATCTGCAAATGCAAGTTCAGGTTCTATCATCCAAAACTCTGCTGCGTGACGAACAGTATTAGAGTGTTCTGCTCTGAAAGTCGGTCCGAAAGTGTAAACGTTTGCATAAGCCATTGCAAAGTTTTCTACGTCTAATTGTCCCGATACGGTTAAACTTGCTTTCTTGCCAAAGAAGTCTTGCGTATAATCGGTTGTTCCGTCTTCATTTTTAGGAACGTTATCTAAATCTAACGTTGTTATTTGGAACATCGCACCTGCACCTTCGCAATCACTACCGGTAACGAT
>JAKSOS010000012.1 GCA_024405475.1 Clostridia bacterium | reverse complement strand
AGGCTTATTTTCAAAAAGATAATTAATCACATTTAAAAACATATCTTTGCTTAACGCAATAGCATTCAGGGACGGTTATTACTATAAACCGAGAATAGATTTAAAGACGTTAGAACAACACAGCGAAGGTTTGATTTGTCTTTCAGCTTGTATTGCTGGTGATATTCCACAAGCGATATTACACCATAACTATGAAAAAGCCGAAAACTTAGTTAAGTGGTTTAAGGGCGTTTTTAAAGACGATTTTTATTTAGAAATGCAAAATCACGGTTTAAAAGAAGAATTTGAAGTCAATCAATATTTAAGAGAATATTCTAAGAAATACGATATAAAACTTGTAGTTACAAACGACGTGCATTACGTAGATAAATCAGATGCTTTTCCTCATGACGTTTTATTATGTGTTCAAACTGGTAAAAACTTTGATGATCAAAATAGAATGAGATTTTCTTCGGACGATTATTATCTAAAAACGTATGATGAAATGGCTCAACTTTTTCCTAACGATTTAGATGCGTTAAAAACTACTGTTGAGATAGCGAATAAATGCAAATTTGAATTCGTTTACGGGAATTATATGTTTCCGAGATATATACCAGAAAGCGGAGAGGAACCTATCGTTTATATAAGGAAGCTTATAGATGAAGGTGTTAAGAAAAAGTATGGACAAGAAACAAAAGAAATAAGAGATAGAATTGAAAGTGAACTTGCGGTAATTGAAAAGCAAGGATTTATTGAATACTTTTTAATTGTATGGGACTATATAAATGCAGCGAGAAAAATGGGCATTTCCGTTGGTCCGGGTAGAGGAAGCGGTGCAGGTTCAATAGTAGCATATTTAATAGGAATTACAAATATTGACCCATTAAAATACGATCTTTATTTTGAAAGATTTTTAAATACAGAAAGAATTTCCGCACCTGATTTTGACGTAGATTTTGAAGATTGCAGGCGTGAAGAAGTTATTGATTACGTTAAAGGGAAATATGGTGAGAACAGAGTTTGCAGAATAGTAACGTTTGGAACGATGGCAGCTAAAAACGCAATAAAAGACGTAGGTCGTGTATTAGGCGTTTCTTATGCGGATTGCGATATGGTTACAAAGGCAATTCCTACGAAACAGTTTAAGTTTGGTAAAGAAATTGAAATTAAAAGACCACATGTTTTGCAAAAAGTTTTCGGATTTTACAAGCCAAGCAAAAAAGAAGAGAAAGACGGTTTAACGTCAAAGCATTTTGCCGTAGACGATTTAGTTGCAATCTACGAATCAGATGCAAATATAAAAAAAGTTGTTGATATTGCAATGCGTTTGGAAGACACTCCAAGACAAAGTAGTACGCACGCTTGCGGTGTTATAATAGGACATGATGTATTAGATAAGTATATGCCACTTGGAAGGAATGACGAAGATATAACAAGTCAATACACCGGTACGGAATTAGAACATTTAGGTTTCTTAAAAATGGACTTTTTAGGTTTATGCAACTTGTCCGATATTAAAAATTGTATTGAATACGTTAAGCAAAACCACGGTGTAGAAGTAGATTTTGACAAGTGTACTTATGATGATCAAAACGTTTATGATTTAATTTCAAGCGGAAATACTGAAGCAATTTTCCAACTTGAATCTGAAGGGTTTAAGAAGTTCTTAAAAGATTTAAAGCCTACGTGTTTAGAAGATATCGTCGCTGCAGTTTCTCTATATCGTCCGGGTCCTATGGATTCTATTCCGAAGTTTGTAGAGAATAAGCATAATCCTGAAAAAGTAAAGTTTTTACATCCGTTATTAAAACCCATTTTGGAACAAACTTACGGTTGTATCGTTTATCAAGAACAGGTTATGAGAATAGTTCAAGACTTAGCAGGTTACACCTTAGGTCAAGCAGATATGGTTCGTCGTATGATGGGCAAGAAGAAAGTTGACGAAATGGCTAAAGAAGAAGTCGTTTTTATAAACGGTAAAGGCGAGACGGTTGATGAACATGGCAAGGTCTCAAAGGCGATAGACGGTTGTGTTAAGCGTGGAGTTTCTGAAGAAATAGCAAAGGAAATCTGGAATCAAATGAAAGACTTTGCAAAGTACGCATTTAACAAATCCCACGCTGCGGCTTATTCAATGGTAACTTATCAAACGGCTTTCTTAAAATGTTATTATGAACCTGAATTTATAACTGCCGTACTTAATAACAGAATTACCGACACAAAGGATTTAAAGCATTATACTTCTTATGCTAAACTTGAAGGTATTGAAATATTACCGCCAAACATTAACGAATCAATTTCTTATTTCTCTGTTAAAAACAACAAAATAAGATACGGTTTAGGTGCAATTAAAAACGTAGGCGTTGGTCTTATTGACGTTATTACAAAAGAAAGAGAAGAAAACGGCAAGTTTATTTCGTTTGAAGATTTTGTTATTCGTTGCACAAAATTCGGTTTAAATAAAAGAATGGTTGAAAATCTTATATATGCAGGTGCGTTTGATTGCTTTGGTAAAAACCGTTCGGCTTTAATAGAAGTTTATTCAGAGTTTATGGACAGAGTGGCTTCTTCTGAAAAAAATAAAAACAGTATGCAAATTTCCTTATTTGATACATTGCTTAAGGGCGAAGTTAGTATGGAAATTACATACCCAAATATCGCTGAATTTGATTCTAAAACTAAGCTTTTACATGAAAAAGAAGTTTTAGGTGTCTATATAACGGGGCATCCGTTGGCTGATTTTAGTGAACTTTTTGAAAAGTTTAATTTCACGACCAAAAAATTAGAAGTCTATGAAGAAATAGTAAACGGCGACGAAGATGATGAAAACAAGGAAATAACAAAGATTTATACAGATATCCATGACGGCGATAGGGTGACCATGGGTGGTATAATAACCGAGTATAAAAAACTTTCAACAAAGGCCGGAACTAATATGGCTTTTGTAAAGATAGAAGACGTTTATGGACAAATAGAAGCGATTTTCTTCCCGAAGATTTTTGATAAAGTAAAAGATGTAATAAGGGAAGAAAATATTATAAAATTATCAGGTAGAATTCAAATAAAAGATGGTGTTCCGCAAATAATAGCTGACGACGCACAAGAACTTTTAGTAAATACTGAAGAAGAGCATGAAGTAAGCGAGAAGGAATTTTTAGGTTTGATTTTCAGTAAGGAAAATGAAAAAAATTTAGATGCCGTTTTAGATGTTTTAGAGAACTATTTGGGAGATATTCCTGTGATTATTGCAAAAGACGGCAAAAAGTTTGATGCTCATTTGTCAATAAGAAAATGCGAAGGATTAAAAGCAGAACTAAAAGGTTATTTTAACGAAAATGAGATAATTTTCTTTAATAAAAAATGCTAAAACGCTTCAAAATAATTTGTTTTTTTAAAACATTGTGATACAATATGTAGTAAGATAAATATTTTGTTGGCACAAGGTGGTGTGATTTATGGATAAAATTGCTGTTTTAACAAGTGGTGGAGACGCTCCTGGCATGAATGCCTGCATAAGAGCCGTTGTTCGTACTGCATTAAATATGAATATGGATATTTACGGTGTTGAAAGGGGATATGCCGGTCTTGTTAAAGGAGAAATTACTCGTTTAGGTACTCGTTCCGTTTCTGATATGATTCATAAGGGCGGTACATTTTTAAGAACTGCAAGATGTCCTGAATTTAAGGATATAGACGTTCAAAAAAAAGCTGCAGAAGCTCTTTCGGCTTTCGGTATAGAAGGTTTGATAGTTATAGGTGGTGACGGTACGTTTAGGGGTGCAAAAGACTTATCAGATAATTGCGGAATTAAGGTTATAGGTATTCCTGGTACGATAGATAACGATTTATCTTATACTGATTATACCGTTGGTTTTGATACTGCAGTTAACTCTGTTTTATGGGCAATCAATAATTTAAGAGATACAATGCACTCTCACGATAGAGTCTGCTTATTAGAAGTTATGGGAAGACAATGTGGCGATATCGCTTTATATGCGGGTGTTGCAGGCGGTGCTGAATACGTTTTAGTTCCTGAAATTCCATATAGTCTTGACGAAATTGCATCTTCAATAAAGAAGAGTTATTTAAGAGGTAAGACTTCTAACATGATTATTTTGGCAGAAGGTGCAGGTAATCGTGACGAAATTGCTTCTTATATCCAAGAAAAAAGCGGAATCAGTGTTAAGGTTACAAACTTCGGATATATTCAAAGGGGTGGTTCTCCTAATATGATGGACAGAGTTTTGGCAGCAAGATTTGGTTATAAAGCAGTTGAATTGTTGAAAAATGACAATGAAAGCTGTGCTGTTGGTGTTAAAGATAATAAACTTATTACCGTTCCGTTCAGCGAAGTAGCAAATAAGACGAGTAAGTTTGATAAAGAGTTATACGATATTGCTCATGTTTTGAGTTTATAATAAAGGAGAAAAAAATGGAAAAATTAAAAGGTGCATTAGTCTTTGCTCAATCAGGTGGTCCAACATCTGTTATTAACGCAAGTGACGCAGGCGTTTTTATTGAAGGCTTAAAGTCTTCTAAAATCACTGCCGTTTATGGTGCTGCTCACGGTATTAGGGGTATTCTTAATGAAGAATTTTATGATATCGGCAAAGAAGATAAGAAAGAATTGTTAAGGTTAAAATACACACCGTCTTCAGCATTAGGTTCGGTTAGATATAAACTTAAAGACGCTTCTAAAGACGAAACCGATTATAAGAGATTGTTAGAAGTATTCAAAAAATATAACGTTCGTTATTTTTTCTATAACGGTGGAAACGACAGTATGGATACTTGCAACAAGATAAGTAAATATATGGCTAAGTCCGGTTATGCAATTAACGTTATCGGTGTTCCAAAGACGATAGATAACGATTTGTACGGAACAGATCACTGTCCGGGTTTTGCAAGTGCTGCAAAATATATTGCAACGTCTATTATGGAAATTAACCTTGATGCAAAAGTTTATGATTCACCTATGGTATGTATTGTTGAAGCAATGGGAAGAAATGCAGGTTGGCTTACAGCTTCTGCAGCGTTAGCAAATGAAAAGGGCTTAGGTGCAGATTTGATTTATTTGCCGGAAACCGACTTTGACGTAAAAAAATTCGTGAGCGACGTAGAAAAGGTTATGAAGAAAAATAACAATAAGTGTATTGCTTGTGTTTCAGAAGGTATCCACGATAAGAAAGGCAAACTTATTTCAGAAGTTTTAGGTGAAGCAGGTGCAAGAGATAGTTTTGGACACGCACAACTTGGTGGCGTAGCTGCAAGCGTGGCAGATATTAGCAAACAAAAGTTTGGTGTCAAAACGCGTGCCGTTGAGGTATCTTTAATGCAAAGATGTGCCGCACACTGTGCAAGTAAAACCGATATTGAAGAAACGTTTAATGCAGGTAGAATGGCTGTTAAGGCTGCCGTTAGTGGTGTAACGGATAAAATGGTTTGCTATAAAGTAAGAAAAGATTTTGACAAAAAATACGTTTGTGAATACGAACTTTTACCATTAGAACTTGCTGCAAATACAGAAAGAACAGTTCCAAAGAGTTGGATAACAAAGAACGGAACAGGCATTTCAAAGCAATTTGTTAAATATGCACTTCCTTTGATTGAAGGCGAAACAGAATTAACAAAAGAAGACGGATTGCCGAGATTTGCAAAATTAAAGAAAGTAAGAGTTAGTAAGTAATGTTTTCTAAAATAAAAACGGAGTAATAATTACTCCGTTTTTTGTTTTTAAATCATAATTGCTTTAATTATATAATACATTTATATAAAAAGGAAAATTATGATTGTATTAAAAAGAAAAAGCATTTTTATTTTCAGCGTTTTGATAGTGTCGGTTTTAACGTTTATATTTTGTTTTGGTGCAATAAATAAATTGTCCGTTGGTGAAGCAAGTGTATCTGGTATTAAAATTGTTTTAGATGCAGGGCATGGTGGAATAGACTCCGGTGTTTCTGGTGTATTGACAGGAGTAAAAGAATCGGAAATTAATTTATCAATAGTAAAAAAACTTGAAAAGTATATCGTTGAAGGTGGCATGACTGCTGTTTTAACAAGGAATTCAGAAGCAGGATTGTACGGTGTGGCAACAAAAAACAGAAAGAAAAAAGACATGAAAAAAAGAAAAGAAATAATAAACGATTGTAAACCGGCACTTGTTGTAAGTGTTCACTTAAATAAATATTCAAGTCCATCCGTTCGTGGTGCACAAGTATTTTATAAAAAAGGAGATGAAAACGGAAAAATTTTAGCGGAGTTAATTCAAAACTCCTTTAATAATATGGAAGAAAACGTTAGGAAATGTAAGGCGCATACGGGAGATTATTATATACTTAATTGTTCACAATATCCTTCTGTCATTGCCGAGTGTGGATTTTTGTCTAATAAAGATGACGAGGCACTTTTAATAAAAGAAGAATATCAGGATAAAATTGCATATACTATTTTTTGTGGAATAATAAATTATTTGTCTGAAATGTCTTATTTAAATAACGATAAATAAAAGAGTGGCAATCTAATAGGTTACCACTCTTTTATTTGATTATTATATTTTATTTAATTCTGTTTATTAGGAAAGGGAACGCACTTTCAAAATCAACGCCGTACCAGTTGTGATTTTTATTTTCCATAGTTTTTATCATGCTTTCAACGGTAAAATCAACTGCAATTTTTGATGCTTCCAAATCGGTTTTTCCTATCGTTAATGCACCGCAAAATGCACTTGCGAAAATATCGCCTGTACCATGAAAACTTACGGGTAATTTTTCTCTGAAATATGAATAAAACTTCTTTGTCTCTTTATTGTATCCGTAAGCACCTAATTTATTTTCTTCAAATGAAACTCCTGTTAAAAGAGCATTTTTTGCACCCATGTCTGTTAATTTAATAAGCATATCTTGAATATATTTTTCATCATAATTTTCTTTGTAAGGAGTGCCTAACATAAAAGATGCTTCGGTAAGGTTTGGAACGATGTAATCGGCCTTAGCACAAAGTTTTGCCATTTCTTTAGCAAATTCCGTATCAAAACATTTGTACATAACTCCGTTGTCTGCCATAGCAGGGTCAACTAAAATGAAATCCCTGTCTTTTTTGAAATCGTCAAACAAATTAGCAACTAATTCTATTTGTTCTTTTGAACCTAAAAATCCTGTATAAATGGCATTAAACGTTATATTTTCTTGTTGCCATTTATCTGCAATGGGTTTAATGTCGCAAGTTAAATCTCTAAAAGTAAAACCCTTAAATTGAGTGTGGTTTGATAAAACTGCCGTAGGTAAAATTGCTGTTTCAACACCAAATGCTGATATGATAGGCAACGCAACTGTAAGTGAACACTTGCCAACGCATGAAATGTCTTGTATCGTTAATATTCTTTTCATTTTATATCTCCTCATTAAAAACGTTATTGAACAATTCTAATTTTGATTTTTTTAATACTGATCTAATTATTTTAGGAGTTAAACGGGGAAATAGTCTATAAAAGAAAGTCATTAGTTTTCCGTCAAAGCCTAAAACGATTCTTCTTTTTCTTTTTGCAATGGAATTTACAATTTTTTTAGATGCTTTATTTAACGGCATCATTAATTTTTGTATAAGTTTATTTTCTTTATCTTTAACCGACATTCTGTTTAAAATATTAGTTTTAATAAATCCCGGATAAATGCCTGCAATGTAAAATTTCTTTCCATATTCCAGATTAAGAGTTTCGGTAAAACCCCTTACAGCATATTTTACCGCACAGTACATACTTTCTCCTACAACGGGGCACATACCTGCTGCACTTGAAACGTTTATAATAGCTGGGGTTTTAGATTGTTTTAATATAGTTAAAAGATATTTAGATGAGTAAACGTAAGCATCAAAATCCGTTTTTATTATTTCTTCAATTTCGTCAACGGAATATTTTTCAAATTTAGAAAAAGGCAACATAAAACCGGCATTGTTAAGCAAAATATCAATATTTTTGCCTTCATCTTTTAGTTTTATTGATAATTTTTCCCAATTTTCCTTTATGGAAACGTCAAAAATATAATATGAAAATCTATTTTTCTTTTCACCAAGTAATTCAATAGATTTTTTTATTTTTTCTTCATTTCTTGCAATTCCGATTATATTACAATCGTATTTTTCAATAAGACGTTTAGCAATAGAAAATCCAAGTCCACCGCTTGCACCGGAAATCAATATAGTTTTATTGCTTAACCAACTTTTTTTCATAAGAATATTATACCACAATATTATAATTTTTGTGCAACAAAAATGAATATTTTATTGCTAAAATATATTTTTTTTATAATTATCACGCTTGAAAAAAAGAGTAAAATATGTTAAAATAAATATATGGCAAATTTTAACGAATTACTTGAAAAACTTAATCCCGAACAGAAGAAACCTGTCCTTGATACCGAGGGGGCTGTTTTAGTTATTGCAGGTGCAGGAAGCGGAAAAACTCGTGTTTTGACAATGAGAATCGCATATCTTGTTAAAGAAAAAGGTGTAAATCCGTCTAACATTATGGCAATAACGTTTACAAATAAAGCCGCAAACGAAATGAAGGAAAGGCTTATAAAAATTATAGGCGATATCGGAGATATGTGGGTTTCTACAATCCATAGTATGTGCGTTAAAATTTTAAGAAGAGATATAGATAAGTTGGGTTTTCAAACTAATTTTACTATATATGACGAAACTGATAAAGATAGGGTATTAAAACGCATTATAGAATCTTTATCACTTGACGTGGATAAGTATCTTAAAAATAGTAAAAACATAATTTCAACCGCTAAAAATGATTGTATTTCTGCAGATGATTTCAGAAATGCTTATAAAGAATTGCATGGTGTAAACGAATATGCTTCAATTTATGGTGAATACGAATCTCAATTAAAAAAATCTAATTGTTTGGATTTTGACGATTTACTATTTAAAACATACGAATTGTTTTTGAATTTTCCTGACACGTCAAAATATTATTCAGATAAGTTTCAATATATTCATATTGATGAATTTCAAGATACCAATAAAGTTCAGTTTTTTATTGCGCAAAAATTATCAGAAAGCCATAGAAATATTTTTGTTGTAGGTGATGACGACCAAAGTATTTACGGTTGGCGTGGTGCAAAAATAGAAAATATTTTATCTTTTGACGAAGTTTATACAAATACAAAAATATATAAATTAGAGCAAAATTACCGTTCTACGAAAAAAATATTAGATTTAGCAAATTGTATTATTGCCAACAATACGTCAAGGCGTGAAAAAAAATTATGGACGGAAAACGGTGAAGGTGCAAAGATAGAATCGTTCGTTGGTACCGACGAAAACAATGAAGCAACTTTTACTGCAATTCAAATAAAGAATCTAATGGCAAGATCGGATTTACAATATAAAGATTTTGCTGTTTTTATGCGTCTTAACGCACTTTCAAGAGCGTTTGAACAAGAGTTTACAAAATATGGCATTCCTTATAGAGTTTATGGTGGTTTTAGATTCTTTGAAAGAAAAGAAATTAAAGACGTTTTATCGTACTTAAAGTTAGTTAATAATTCTTTTGATGACGAATCTTTTTTAAGATGCATTTCCACACCAAAGCGTGGTATAGGTGATAAAACGTTGCAAGAATTAAGAGAGTTTGCATCAGCAAACGGACTTTCTTTATTTGATTCGGTAGATAGAATTGATTATACTTCTATAACGTCTAATGCAAAAAAGAAAATTTTTAATTTTAAGTTGCTTATTGAATCATTTAAATCTTATTCTCAAAACAATTCGGTTGCAAATACCATTGAATATGTTTTAGAAACAACAGGTTTTATGGAGCAATTTGCCGAGAAAACCGAAGAAAATGTGTCAAGAATATACAACATATCAGAATTAAAAAACTCCGCTGAACAGTTTGAAAAAGATAATAGTAATTCAACTTTATCCGATTATCTAAATTCAGTAACGCTTTCAACGGATACTGATTCAATAAATGATGACAACGCTGTTACTATTGCAACTATTCACGCAGTTAAGGGGCTAGAGTATAAGTGTGTTTTTGTCTCAGGACTTGATGAAAAGATATTGCCGATAAATAGAGCTTTTTTAGATGAAAGTGAAATGGAAGAAGAAAGAAGGCTTATGTACGTTGCTATTACTCGTGCAAGGGAAAGATTGTATCTTACAAGAGCAACGAGCAGATATTTGTACGGTAGTCGTGAGTTTATGACGCAGTCAAGATTCTTAAAAGAAGCACAACCTGTATTAAGTCCTAATTTTACCTCTAACAATTCAAGTGGTGTAAAAAAGGATTATGTTAATAATTACTATAATAAAAATGCAATAGAAGACGATTCGTATTCGCCAAATAGCGGTGGATATTCTTCGGCTTATGCTAAAAAATATTTAAATAGCAATAAACCTGTTGAAAATCTTAACAAAAATTTTAACGGATATAAATGCGGAACAAAAGTAAAACACGCAAAATTCGGTGAAGGAACTGTTATTATGATTAAGGGTGAAGGCGAAAACATTATCGCTTCCGTTGCTTTTAAGGGTGTTGGAATAAAAGAATTATCAATAAAATATGCGCCTATGGAGATTATATAATGGATAGAATGAGAGAATTAGTTGACATATTAAATAAGTATGCCTACGAATATTACGTGTTAGACAATCCTACTGTGGCTGATATTGAATATGATAGACTTTATGATGAACTTTTAAAGCTTGAAAAAAGTACCGGAGAAGTTTTGTTTGATTCACCGACAAAAAGAGTAGGTGGAAGTCCTATTTCGGCTTTTAAAAAGCATAAGCATATAGAAAGACTTTACAGTTTAGATAAAGCAACGACTGAAGAAGAAATCTTAGCCTTTGATAAAAGGGTTGGGAATATAAATAACGATATAGAATATACGGTTGAGTATAAGTTTGACGGTTTAACGATTTGTATAACTTATGAAAACGGAAAGTTTGTTAGAGCAACAACTCGTGGGAACGGTGTAGAAGGGGAAGACGTTACGGCACAGGTTTTAACGGTAAAAAGTTTTCCGCTTATCATTAATTATAAAGGCACTATTGAAGTGCAAGGCGAAGCGATAATGAGATTATCGGTTTTAGACGAGTATAATAAAACTGCAGATGAACCGCTTAAAAATGCTCGTAATGCAGTTGCGGGCGCAATAAGAAATTTAGACCCGAAAGTTACCGAAAAAAGAAAAGTTGAAATAATGTTTTATAATGTAAACTATATGTCGGAAGGCAAGCTAAATAGTCAAACAGAATGCGTTGAATTTTTAAGAAATAATGGGTTTAAGGTACATCCTTTTTTAAGAGTTGAAAAGTCAATTTCGGGTGTTATGTCAGCCATAAAAGAAATTGAAAACAATAGGAAAAATCTTGATATTTTAACTGATGGTGCAGTAGTAAAGGTAAATGACTTTAACGTAAGAAATTCTCTTGGTTATACAGACAAGTTTCCACGTTGGGCTATTGCATTTAAGTTTGAAGCGGAAGAAATTACAACGATATTAAATGACGTAATTTGGCAAGTTGGAAGAACGGGAAAATTAACACCGTTAGGTTTGGTTGATGCTGTTGAACTTGCAGGTGCAACTGTAAAAAAAGCAACGTTAAATAATTATGGAGATATACTTAGAAAAGGAATAAAAAGAGGTGCTCGTGTTCTTATAAGAAGAAGCAACGAGGTTATTCCTGAAATATTAGGTACGACGGAATATTTTGATAATTGTACTGAGATTGATAAGCCGAAAGTTTGTCCGTATTGTAAATCAGAGTTGATTGAAGTTGGTGCAAATCTTTTTTGTCCTAATGATAATTGCAGACCGAGAGTCGTTCAAAGTTTATCTAATTTTGCTTGTAAGTACGGTATGAATATAGACGGTTTTTCGGAGAAGTCTGCTGAACTTTTTTATGATGAATTCGGTTTAAGAAAGAATTCCGATATATATAAAATTGAAAAAGAAAGTTTAATTAAGCTTGAAGGTTTTAAGGACGCAAAGGTTTCTAATTTGCTTACGGCAATAGAAAAGTCAAAAAAGGTTTCACTTGCTAATTTTATTTATGCTTTGGGAATTGATAATATAGGCAAGAAAACGGCAAAAGATTTAGCAAAATATTCAAAAACCTTAAACAATTTTTTATTGTTAAAAAAGGAACAGTTGATAAATATGGATGAAATAGGCGAAGTTATTGCAGAAGGTGTCTATTCGTTTATCAATAATCAAAAGAATATAGACGAGATAAATAATTTGCTTAACTTGGGTGTTAACGTTGAAGACGAATTAAATCAAACGTCAGGTGGCGTTCTTAGTGGTGAAAAAATTGTTTTGACAGGCAGTCTTGTTGACTATACGAGAGACGAGGCTTCTAAAATAATTGAAGGCTTAGGCGGAGAAGTTGTTTCTTCCGTTTCAAAAAATACAACGATTGTTTTAGCGGGTGAAAATGCAGGTAGTAAGTTAGATAAAGCAAGGGCTTTGGGAATAAAAATTATTGATGAAGAAACCTTTAAATTGCTTATAAAGACTTGATATATTAAATAATATATGTTAAAATAGATAAGATATCAAGGAGATATAACTTTAAATGTACAGTATGACAGGCTACGGTAAAGCCGAATATTTAGATAACGGAATAAACTTGACAGTTGAAATTAAAACGGTAAATAACCGCAATTTTGATTTTAATGCAAAAATGCCACGCACGTTTATTTCTCTTGAAGATAAAATAAGAAATACCGTTTCAGAATATATAAAGAGAGCGAGAATTGATTTATTTATCAATTTTAAGGATTTTAGAGAAAACGAACAGGCAATAAGCGTTAACGTTGAAAAAGCCGTTGAATACTATAATGCATCAAAAACCATTTCGGAAAAGTTAGGATTGGCAAATGATTGTTCAGTATCAATGCTTATGAAATTTCCTGACGTCATTGAAGACAATTCGGTTTTAGATGCAACGGAACTTGAAGAGATTATAATTAACACAGTTAAGGGAGCTTGTGAAAAACTCAATGCAATGAGAAAAATTGAAGGCGAAAAGCTCGTTAAAGATTTACTTTCTAAAATGGATGATATATCTTCAACCGCTTCGCAAATTAAAGAACGTGCACCGCTCGTGGCACAAGAATATAAGGAAAAATTGCAAAAGAGAATTGAAGAAGCGTTAAAAGATATTAAGTATGACGAAACAAGGCTACTAAATGAAGTTGCTTTCTTTACGGATAAGGTTAATATTGACGAAGAACTCACAAGACTTAATTCACATATAAATCAATTCAGAGAAATTGTTAAAATTGACGGTATGGGTAAAAAATTAGACTTTTTAATGCAAGAGTTTAATAGAGAAACTAATACTATTTGTTCAAAATCAAACGATATTGAAATTACAAGACTTGCCCTTATATTAAAGAACGAAATTGAAATGGTAAGAGAGCAAGTTCAAAACTTGGAGTAATATGAGAAACCTTTTGTTTGTTATTTCAGGACCTTCGGGAGTTGGAAAAGGGACAATATCAAAATTGATTGTAGAAAGAAATGAAAATACTTTTTTAAGCGTTTCTTATACAACCAGATTACCGAGAAAAGGCGAGATAGACGGAAAAGACTATTTTTTTGTCAATAGAGAAAAGTTTGATAGTGTAGTTAAAGAAAACGGATTTTTAGAATATTCAGAGCATTTTGGAAATTGTTACGGAACTCCTAAAAAAGAAGTTTTAGATAAATTAGGTAATAGCGACGTTATTTTAGAAATTGACGTAAATGGGGGGCTTTCGGTAAAGAAAAATCATAAAGATGCAGTTTTGATTATGATTTTACCACCTTCAATTGAAGTTTTAAGGCAAAGATTAGAAGGGAGAAATTCTGAAACCGAAGAACAAAGAAAAACAAGACTTTCACGCATTGATTACGAATTAAGTAAAAAAGATGAATACGACTATTTAGTTGTTAACGATGATTTAGAAACGGCTGTAAAAACCGTTGAAGATATAATAAATAAAGAAAAAAACAAGTAGAAAAGGAGTTTTAATATGATACATAAACCACCTATAGACGATTTAGCATCAAAAATCGGTTCAAAATACGCATTGTGCGTAGTAGCAAGTAAAAGAGCAAGACAACTTATGGAACAAGCGCAAAATCAAGGCTTATCAGAATTGCCAAATAACGATAAACCTTTAAGTGTTGCAGCACAAGAAATTTACGATGGTAAATTGATTGCAACTAACGACTAAAACGGTTTCTTTACGCATGCATTTTTTTGAGTGCGTTTTGTTTATTTTAATGTTTGCACAGGTTATTGTAGATATACTTCGTGCTGAAGTAGATAGGATTTTTGAATATTCATTTGACGATGACTACGGGATTAATCTCGGTAGTCGTGTCGTCGTGCCTTTTGGAAGTAAAGTTATAGAAGGCATTGTTATAGGTATAAAAGAAACGAGTGAATATCAGCCTGAAAAAATTAAAAAAATCTTACGAGTTTTAGAAGAAACTCCCGCATTAACCGATGAAACGTTAAAATTATCTGAATACGTTTCAAAAACTTGTTTTGTTACGAGAGCGTCAGCATTAAGATTATTTTTGCCCGTTGAAATGAGAAAGGGAAAAATAAAAGAAAAATTCAAAAAATTTGTTGAATTAAATTGTGAAACTGATGTTGACAATGCAGTTTTATCCCTATCAAAAACGGCTGTAAAACAAAAAGATTTCCTTTTTTATTTGCAAGAAAACGGCAAATCAGATTATACAAAAATGTGTGAACTTTTTGGTAATCAAGCAATAAAAAGCGTTGAAAAAAAAGGATTTGTTTTAATAACCGAAGAAAAGATATTAAGATCTCCGTATAAAGATTTAGAAGGCTTAAAAAAAGAAATTAAACTAACCGAAAAACAAAACGAAGTAATAAATGGAATAACAAACACTGATAAAACCACGTCACTTCTTTTCGGCGTGACGGGTTCAGGTAAAACCGAAGTATATTTAGAGTTGATTGATAGGGAAATAAAAAAAGGCAAAAGTGCAATAATGCTTGTGCCTGAAATTTCACTTACTCCGCAAATGTTAAAACAACTTCGTTCACGTTTTGGAGAAAATGCTGCTATTTTACATAGTGGATTATCTGCCGGCGAAAGATTTGACGAGTGGTGGAGAATAAGACAAAAAGAAGCGAAAATTGTTATCGGTGCAAGAAGTGCGATTTTTGCACCGTTAGAAAATATAGGAATTATTATCATTGACGAAGAACATGACGGCAGTTATATTAGTGAAACTTCGCCAAGATATACAACCGTTGATATAGCAAAGTTTCGTGCAAAATATAATGATGCAAAACTTGTTTTAGGTAGTGCAACGCCTTCCGTTGAAAGTTTTCTTTTAGCTAAAAGTGGTGAATACAATTTAGAAAGGCTTCCTGATAGAATAAATAAAAAGCCACTTCCTAATATTGAAGTCGTTGATATGAGAAAGGAAATAAGACACGGAAATAATTCTCCTTTTTCCGTTTCTCTTAAAGCCGAATTAGAAGAGTGTTTGAATAAGAAAAATCAAGCAATTATTTTCTTAAATCAAAGGGGATATTCAAGGTCGGTTATATGTACCGAATGCGGACACGTAGTTAAATGTCCTTCTTGTGACGTTTCTCTCACTTACCATAAAGAAGACGAATCACTTTTGTGCCATTATTGTGGAGCAAAATTTAAGATGGTAGAGTCTTGTCCGGAGTGTGGTAGCACCTTTTTAAGATATGGCGGATTTGGTACGGAACGTGTCGTCTTAGAATTAAAAAAACTTTTTCCTAATGCGAACATACTTCGTATGGATAAAGATACAACGCAAAATAAAGAAGGTCATTTTAAGATTTTAAATGATTTTTCTCAAAGAAAAGCTGATATTTTAGTCGGAACTCAGATGATAGCAAAAGGTCATGATTTTCCGTTTGTAACTTTAGTAGGCATTTTAGATGCAGATATGAGTTTGCATTTTTCTGATTTTAAGTCCCACGAAAGAACCTTTCAATTATTAACACAAGTTGCAGGAAGAAGTGGCAGGGCGGACGAGGCAGGCAAAGTGGTTTTGCAGACTTATTCACCCGAGCACCCTGTTTTAATGCAGGCAATAAGATACGATTACGAAGGTTTTTTTGAACAAGAGAATTCAGTAAGAAGTACAACGGGGTTTCCGCCGTATTCGGACATTATAAGGGTGTTGATATCCGGCGTTAATGAAGAAAATACAATTAACGTGGTAAAATCGCTTTATACCGAACTTGAAATGTTTAAGAATAAAAATGCAGATAAGTTTATATTTTTTGGTTGTATGAAATCGCCGATAAAAAAGCTTCAAAATAAGTTCAGGTATCAAGTTTTGATGAGAATAAAAGCAAACAATCGTGAATTGTTAAATGAAATTTTTTCAATTTCAAATAAATATGATAACCGTTCTGTTTCGGTTTATATGGAATTAAATCCAAATAATCTTTCATAATGGAGACAATATGGCAATTAGAACAGTTTTACAAATAGGTGACGAAACGTTAAGAAAAAAAAGTTTTGAAGTAACCGATTTTGGTGAAAAAACCAAACAACTTTTAGACGATATGAAGGAAACTCTTGATAAAGAAGAAGGGGTTGGTTTAGCAGCACCTCAAATAGGCGTTTTAAGACGAATATTTATTGTAAGTTATCAAGACGTATATTTGGAATGTATTAATCCTGTTATTTCAAAATTAAAGGGTAAATCCGTTGATACGGAAGGATGCTTATCTGTCAGGGGTAGAAGTGGAAACGTTGAAAGACCGACAAGCCTTGTGTTAGATGCTTTTGATAGAAACGGCAATCCTTATTCATTTAAGATAAACGGTTATTTGGCAAGAATAATATGTCATGAATACGACCATTTGGACGGT
>JAKSOS010000119.1 GCA_024405475.1 Clostridia bacterium | reverse complement strand
ATGCATAAAGAAAGATGTTTCTGAAAATTTATTCTCTATTAAAAACCTCTCTTTAAAAATAAAAAGAGGGGAAATTTTAGGCATTGCCGGAGTAGAAGGAAATGGTCAGAAAGAACTAGCAGAAAGTATAATGGGTCTTTTAAAAGTAGATTCTGGTAAAATATTAATAAACGGTAAAGAAATTCAAAATTTAACTCCTTCTGAAGTTTTAAAACATAAAGTTTCTATTATTCATGAAGACAGGCACAAAAGGGGTTTAGTTTTAGATTTCTCTGTCGCAGAAAATGCCGTGTTAGAAAAATACAAGGAAAATCCTTTTTCTTTAAACGGAATTTTAAATTACAAAGCTATTAATAGTTTTACAAAAAACTTAATAAAAGACTACAGTATATCCCCCGAAAGGTGCCACAAAAGACGAATTCGTAAACTTTCTGGAGGAAACCAACAAAAATTAATTATTGGTAGAGAAGTCTCTAGCGACCCAGACCTTTTAATCGCCGTGCAACCAACCAGAGGGTTAGATGTTGGCGCTATTGAATATGTGCACAAAACATTAATTAAAGAGCGTGAAAAAGGTAGGGCAATTCTTTTAATATCTTTAGAGCTAGATGAACTTCTAGCCCTTTCTAGTAGAATAGCTGTTATTTATAACGGAGAGATTCTAGGTTCTTTTAATAGAGAAGAAGCCAACGAAGAAAACATAGGATTTTTAATGACGGGAGGTAATGAAAATACAGAATGAAGTATATAAACAAAGCAATGCTGCCAGCAATATTTCTAGAAAAAATTGTTTATAATGTAAAGATATTAAACTTTCTAAGTAAAAAGCGAAATTAACAAACGGATATTAAACTTTTACTAACGGGAGGTAACAAAACTACATAATGAAGCACAAAAATAATGTCTTAATATTTACTCTTTCTAAAAAATCACTGTTAAGTTTAAAGGCAAAACACGAAGTCTTTTAAATATAACTGCTCTGGTAACAGAAACCACATCTCACTATTAACACTAAGGGAAATTGTGCACAGTTAGAAAATATAAATCTTTTAGCAGATGTAAGGCTAGTAAATAAAACACGTTATTTTTAATAGTAAAGGGAAGTAAAAACACATAATGAAACACGAAAGTAAAGTCTTATTAATTAATATATTAAAAAAACCGCTTGTTTCTACTTTATTTGCAATTATGTTTGGTTTTTTAATTGCTGGTGTGATTGTGAGCACAATGGGGTATAGCGCAAAGGACGCATGTAGCTCTTTAGTGACAGGTGTATTTTCAAGGCCTAAATATATTTTTAAAGTTATAGAAAAAAGCACACCTATGATCTTTGCTGGAATAAGTATGGTGTTTGCTTTTAAAGCTGGTCTTTTTAATATTGGTGTTGAAGGGCAATACATAATTAGTTCTGTAGCCTCTACTGTTGTTGGAATACTTTTTAACTTTCACCCTATAGTTCAGGTACCTTTAGTAATACTTTCCGGGATTTTAGCAAGTACTGTTCTTAGTTCTTTAACAGGTTTTTTAAAAGCTAAGTTTGGTGTACACGAGGTTATATCTGGAATAATGTTTAACTGGAT
>JAKSOS010000118.1 GCA_024405475.1 Clostridia bacterium | reverse complement strand
CCTAACTCTGCGTTCTTTTCACAAATTCTAATAACTTCGTCGTCAATAACAACAGAACTCTTAAAGTCTTCACCAGAGTGGAGAACTCTATGCCCTACTGCGCTGATTTCGTCAACGCTTTCTAATGCGCCGTTCTTTTTATCAAGCATTGCTTGAAGTACAAGTTGCATTGCTTCTTTATGCGACGGCATATCTTGTTTAATAAGCGTTTCTCTGCCGTAAGTTGATACTTTAGTGAGGAACTACCTGCGTTTACTACCAAAATTTTCATTATTCTTTTTTCCTTTTTTATTTTCTTTTTTTATTTACTTTGAAGTGCCGTGATTGCTACGACAGCGATAACGTCGTCAACAGAACAGCCCCTTGATAAGTCGTTGATAGGTTTAGCAAAGCCTTGGCATATTGGGCCTAATGCTAAATATCCGCCGAAACGTTGAGCTATCTTATAGCCGATATTGCCTGCATTGATATTCGGAAATACAAATACGTTTGCGTTGCCTGCTACTTTTGAATCGGGTGCTTTTAATTTGCCGACTTCGGGTGGAACGGCAGCGTCGAATTGAAATTCTCCGTCCAAAATCAAGTTAGGTGCAAGTTCTTTTGCAATTTTCGTTGCTTCTTGCATTTTGGGAACCGACTTAAAATACTTGTCGTCGTTTCCGCTACCTTTCGTTGAGAAGGAAAGCATTGCAACTCTCGGTTCAATATTTGCTATGTTCTTTGCGGTGTCGGCAGAAGAAATTGCAATATCTGCAAGTTGGTTTGCGTCGGGTTCAATGTTTATAGCACAATCTGCAAATACGGCAACGCCGTCCGGATTATATTTGTTTTCACAGGGTGCTATCATAACGAAGGAACTTGAAATGGTGTTTACGCCGGGTGCCGTTTTGATAACTTGAAGGCCGGGGCGAAGTGTGTTTGCTGTTGAGTGGCAAGCACCTGAAACAAGCCCGTCAACGTCCCCTGCTTTAAGCATTAAAGCACCGTACATCGTGTAATCTTTTAAGATACTCTTTTTAGCGTCTTCAACCGTTGCGTATTCGGGAAGGTTGGTCTTTTTATTGATTTTGCCTTCTCTTGCCTTAAATAATATTTCGGCGTAGCTTTCCGTTTTAGCGTTAGTTACGGGGTCAACTATTTGAACACCCGATAAATCAACGCCTTCGTTATTCTTTTTAATCTCATCGGGATTACCTAAAAGAACTATCTTAGCAATACCTTGCTTAACGCATTCCGCACCGGCTTTAACAACTCTACCGTCTTCCCCTTCGGGTAAAACGATTGTTTTGCCGAGTGCCTTGGCTGAAGAAATTATATTTTCCAAAACCTTTGACATAATAAAACACTCCTAAAAATTTGCTGTTTATATTTGAATTTCATTTAAATTTGTAGTAAAATAAACGTAAACGAATTCATTACGAATATTTTACACCTTTTATGAAAAAATTTCAATCATATTTGTAAAAACTTTTACATTTTTAGGAGTTAAACTTAATTTATGAAAACGGTAGGCATAATTGCCGAATACAACCCACTCCATTTGGGGCATATTAAACAAATAGAATACGTTAAAAACGTGCTTAAAGCCGATAAAATTATAGT
>JAKSOS010000117.1 GCA_024405475.1 Clostridia bacterium | reverse complement strand
TTTCGCCTAATGTAAATAAAAAAGATTTTATAGAAGAAGTAAGGGAATATAAACTCGCACGGATAGAACATAACGAAAAATATGTAGATGAAACACAAATGAAGTTTTATTGCGAACAAATTGAAAGTGGTAGCGTTAGCGTAGATACGATTAAGAGAAAAATAGGTTCTTACAATTTTACGAAGTATGAACGCTATATAAACGAAGCAAGACAACGCTATATTAGAAATGTAGCACCTATGCCGTTTCCACGCTCTAACTTTTACATAGAAGCCGAAAAAGACACCGATACTAACTCAAAGAGTGGTATGGGCAAAAGCGTTTTCGCAAAATGTCTTGCTTGTGTTCTCGCAAAAGAGTTTGGTGCTGATGAGAATATGTCTTTTGAAGATTTAGTAAAAAATAAATATGTTTATGTGTTAGGCGATACAAAAGTAAAATTACAAAATTACGATGGCGAACCTATTTTATTCATAGACGATTTAAGCAATAAAGATTTAAAAGATATGTTTGGACACAAAATCATTAAAAACTTATTTGATGAGTTCCCTGTGCGATTTGATATAGATAGAAAATATGGTTATTGTTGTGTTATTAGTAAATACATAATCATTAACGGAATTGAAGATTTTGATGTGTTCGCTAATGGTCTAATGGGTAGATACAAAGATAAAAATGGCGAAGAAGTCAATGCCGATAAAGATACAACGCAAATGTTCCGTAGATTTATCGCACACTTCAAAGTAGTAAATGAGAACAATATAGATATTTATTGGAATAAAGGTATTTTACAAAGAACACGAGAATATAAAGAGTATGAACGAGATAGAATATATTTCAATGTTGCCGAAAGTTTATTGCTTCGTAAAATCTCGCAACTTCCTTTCGCTGATAGAATTAAAGTGAAATTGTTAGATTATCAAAAGAAAGTTAAGAATAGAACATTAACCGATAACGAAGTTAGAGAAATTATTATGAAAGCAACGAAGTCGCAAGAAGCGTTAGAAAAGTTCAACGCTCTTTCAAAAACTTACGATGAGAAGAATAGAGAAATCGTAAAGTTAGAAGATAAAGAATATAGCGAGTATCTCGTTTTGAAAGAAAAACAAAAGAAGTTGCCTTTGAATAAAACTGAATATGAACGCTTTTTAGAATTAGATAAAAAGTTTAATGTAAATGAAGATTTACCATTTTAATAAAGGGGGTTATTTATGATTATTCGTTCTATGTCCGTATATGATGAGTTCACAATTCATTATTACGATTTGAAAAGTTGTAAAGGTTTAATCTTAAATGAAAAGAAACAATTATGTTGTGTCTTTGATTTTAATAATGGTTATGATTACGAGTTCATAAATTGTAATTTCGGTAAAAATCAAAAGTCCGTAATTACAAAATCTCAAAAAGAAAAATTAAAGCGTGAAGTATTGCCGTTCTTAATAGAGAAAACGATGATGTTTTAATTTCCGTGTTTCGCTCTATCTTTTTTACGGCTCGGCTTGTAGGCTTGGTGTGGGTTTCTAATTCCATAAAAAAAGCACTCTTTCAAGGGTGCTTATTTTTATTTTTGTGTTTGCTCTTTTTTTAGCGTATTCCGTATTGTGAGTTTTGGGTGGTTTCACAAAAGCACAAGCATAGCAACGGGTGTATTAAAAAATACTCTTTGAAAAAGGAAGATTTTTTACGGACACTTACCCTTTTATG
>JAKSOS010000116.1 GCA_024405475.1 Clostridia bacterium | reverse complement strand
TTAACAGCTTAACCGCTGCCGCAGTACTAAAACAGAATACCACCATAGTAGATTTTTTACGTTTACATAAACCGTAATCACCTAATAAATACTCTACTTTACGTAACTTTGCTTTATGCAAGAGTTACATAATCAATTTTACCGTTGTTTTTTGTATATTTAAAGTACACATAATTTTTCTATTTTTTACTAAAAACAGCCAGTAATAAATTCTGTTTCCCTCAAACTTTGCTAATGCACCGCAAAATCGCAGCACTGTATTTTACTATTTTTATAAAAACATCAAAAACAAAGAAAAACCTGGAGATTCATAAAACACAAAAAATTTAAAACATACCTTAAAACATGAATTTTTCAGTAACTAATTTGCCAGAGACAGAAGCATTCTCACAATTTACATAAAACACTTAATTAGCAAAAACACCTTAAAATAAAAATCAATTAAAGATCAATCTACCAAAACAACTAAAGTCATATTTCTAACACCAAATCGGTCACACTCTTGTTTATTACCAAGCCTAATATCTCCTATTCTACCCATTCTTACAAATCCGCCCGTATCTGCTGCTATTAATGTTTTATTAAGTTCTGGTATGTAAACTTTAGAACCATACGGAATCTTTCGTGGGTCAACTGCCATATGTTTAAGCCTTTGTACCTTCACTCCAGTCGAGCCGTAAGTACCGTCGCAATACGCCGTAACCTTTCCTTTAAATACGTTCTTTACTTTGTGGATAACTCCATGTTCGTCTACAACAGTACTACCACCACCTGATTCTTTCACTGCTACGTTATTCCCAGCACTATTAAAATTTAAATCTCTAGGTTTAGTCGCCTTTGTTTTTTTAGTGCCAACAAGTTCTATTTTACTAACAGGTTCTTTTAAAATATTTTCCAAACGTTCTGTATTTTCTAAATTTCCATTAACGTATTTTTCTTTTACTATAACTTCTTTTTGACCTAAAGCCCCTGCTCTTTCTAATTTAGTTTTCCCTTTTAGCAAAGAATCTGTCTCTTTATGTTCTGTACTAAAAGGGATATCTTCTGTAAAACTAGATTGTTTATACTCTACTCTATTTATATCTATTTTTGCGTACGGTGTAACAGTAGCATCTTTAGGCACACTAAGTTCATCATCTGCATTCAAAGGTACATTCAATTTATTTAAAACATCTTCTACTGTACTACCGTCTTTAACTTCTATTCGTTTTTCGGCTCCATCTACAAACACGCTAACCGGTACAGCTCTTTTTATATTTATATTTGTAGTTAAAAAGCTAGTATCATTTACTAAGACTTCGTCGTTCTCACCTACTTTAATTTTAGCTTTTTCTAAAACTCTTCTTATTTCTTTACAAAGACTGGTTACACTAATTGTACTTGCACCATCTGATATTATGTAATTTCTGCTATTTAAAAAAATCGCCGAAGAAGTAAACGCTGTACTTAAAATTAAAAAAGCTACCATTTTTTTAGAGCTTATTAGCCCCTTTACTTTACTGTCTAAACCAAAAGCCATGTATACCTCCACACAAATAAAACAAGCTTGTTAAAAATATTAAAACAATGTAACTTATTTTATTTAGGTTCTAAAGTGGTGTCAAATCCAGAAAATTCGCGATTTTAGTCAAATGTTATAATAAATTTAACTATATAAGCTTTTTGGCCTATTTTGAAACCTATATACAGAGTTTAAAAGCTTGTTTTTTTAGCTAATTTGCCGAAATTAATATATTACAAACTAAT
>JAKSOS010000115.1 GCA_024405475.1 Clostridia bacterium | reverse complement strand
AAATTATGGCGCAAGCTAGGGGGCAAAGTTTAAACGAATTTATAAATCATATTATTAGTTTAAGCCGTGAAGAACACGCGGAAAAATACGCGAAAGCTATAGAGTTTTTACAATCTTTTTAAATAATTTATATTATGTATAAAGTGTATATTGTTTATATTATTTAGACAATTTATATACTTTATATTATAGGTGTACTGTAATGACTGAACAGGAATTTGACGAATATATAAAAGAACACCCGCAAGAAGCGGAAAAGTTACGGCAAATTGGCGAAAAGGCGCAACGCTTAACAGAACAAATGACAATACAACGCCCGCCGGTATTAAGCGCGATAGCACAACAAACACAAGCCGTTACTAACGAGTTTGTAAGAATGATAGCTTCTATTAATGAAGTAATGCAACAGGCAGGGCAAAAGCTAAAACCCTTAATTGAAATAATGGAACGCCGCCGCGTTGGTTTAATTGAACTAGGAATTGAAGAAGGAAAACTGACAACGGCGTATTCTTTGTTTGAAGGTAAAATTCCCGAAGATTTAGGGCTATTTGGTGCTATTATTGACTATGCTATTCTTTTAAAGGCGCAAAAAGGCTACGAAAATTTGCAATTAAAAGACATAGCCGCAACTATAACGAAACGTGGCGGGCTTTTAGATAGCCCCTATAAAGAAGTATTGACAACGATATTTAAAAGTTATATTAACGAATACGGCTTTATTTTAGACGAGTTTGTACAGACTGAAAACGCAAGTATTAGCCAAATATACGCCCCTAACAATAAACTAGCAAATACAATAACAAAAATAGGGTTACAGGATTTTGATACATTATTGCAATTAGATGTTACCCCGTCTACACAAAAAAATAAAATTATAACTGATTTTTCCTTAATGGTAGATGAGGAAAATATAAAATTAACACAAGCCGTAACGGAATATGACAGGCAAGTTTATAATGCAATTACTAGTTTATTTGTAGAACGCGAAAACAAAAGCGCAGGAAAAGTTATTTTTACGGCGGGGCAGATATTTAAAATATTATCGGGTGAAACAACCAAAGCTAAAAAAAGACCTTCTCCCGAAAGTTTAACGGCAATAACTAAAAGCATAGAAAAAATGTCTAGTATACGCGTTGAAATAAACGCCGCGCAAGAATTAGAGAATTATAAAAAAGACTTGAAAAGTATTTCTTTAAAATCTTATTTGTTGGCAACTACAGGAGTTACTATTGTTACTAATAACGGTGACATTGTTACGGGGTGGCAACTAATAGACACTCCTATATTATACAAATATGCGGGGTTATGCGGTAACAATGAAAAAGGGCAGATACAAAGCTATAAATCTTTATTGTTAAACGTGCCAAATTTATCACAAACAACACAAAATACGGCTTTAAAAGGGTATTTAATAAATAGAATACTAACTATACAATACCAAAAAAATGCTAAAAAGCCTGTAAAGAAAAAGCTATCAAATATTATTTCTTTTGATACTTTGTATGAAGCTTTAGGAATAGACACGGCGAAAACTAGAACAAGCGCAAGCAGAATACGAAGCACTACTCTCTGAACCGGATTGTTCACACGGATAAAGAAGAACAGAATGATGCTGACGATCATTACGAAAAAGATGAAGCTGGTACCGCATCTCTTGTGAAGTCTGGAACTTCTCATAACATCATCCACGGTCAACGGTCTGCCGCGCTCGATACAGTTGATACACTTGTGCTCTGCACCGTGATAGCTGTAGAGTCTGCG
>JAKSOS010000114.1 GCA_024405475.1 Clostridia bacterium | reverse complement strand
AAACAAAATTGTTGCTGGGTCTTTGAATGGGGTTATAAAAATATTGTCTAAAATCGTTCAATTTTGAATTGGTGTCGGAAAGCTCAAAATAAATACCGTTATCCCGTTCATAAACTGTAATTTCGTCATCGTGAATTTGCACTGTGAACTGAATAATTACTTTTTTCTTTTTGTTTTTTTCAAACACTATCATTGCACTTTCTTCAATAAGTAGCATTACTTTTAACACGATATCATTCGGTACTTCGTTAAGCATCAAAAAGTCTCTAACGCAATCTCTTGCGGAAACTGAATTTTCCTTTGATACAATATAGGATTGACTGAATATCGGAAATTCACAATCGCTAATAAGAAAAACGTTTTGCTTTTTGGCAATAAAACGTATTCCCACAACAAAACCGATTAAAGTCATTATTTCCGCAACAATAAATGCAATCCATATTCCGTTGAAACCGATAATTTTGCCGAATATCATAATACAAATCACAGGAGCAACGAAATTAATCGTCCATTCAAACATAACCGCCAAACATATTTTTCTGACGATAACGTATTGTGATATCAGCATAAAACACATTGATATAAACGGCATACAAAGCGAATATAGTCGAATAGATTGAGTTGCAATTACAATATCGCTTTCCAATGAAATGCCGCAAAACGAAGGAATATACGGTGCAACTATCAACATTATTACCATACCGACACAACCGAAAACCAACGATAATAAAAACGAGTATTTGGCACATTTTTTTTGATCTAAATTATTGCCTTCTCCGAGATAAACTTCGGACACGGGAGTGTACGCTGCGCCAACGGCATCAAATACGACTAAAATATCAAAAATTGATAAAACAACCGAGGTTATAGATAGCATTGTTTGTGAAAAATTACGTAAAACGTAATAATTTATAAATGCTAATAAAAGACCACTATCGAGGTATTTAGAAGAATCAACAAGCGACAATTTACAAACTTTTCCGACGTCTTTCCAAGAAAAATGCCACTTGAATTTAAAAACGTTTTCCTTGGTAAAAAAATGTATGGATAATATTAAAATAGAAAGAACCGTGCTGATAAACATACCAAGACTAGCACCCATAGTTCCATATAATTTCGTAAATAAAACCGACAACCCTATTCCAAAAACAAATAACGAAACGTTTGCCGCCAAGTTTATCGATGCATCTGTATAAATCATTTGAAGAAGAAAAAAGTTTATAGGAACAATGCCGATAAGATATTTTTCAAATTTCCAAAAAGCCTGCACTTCTGCCCTGACCGATTCGTTTAAATCTAAATTATTAAGGAACAGGTTTTGACAGAAAAACATTATCCAAAATAATAATAGCCCAATTACTATTGATAAAAATAATCCTTGAGTAAAAATTTTATCAGCGTCTTCTTTTTTGCTTTCTCCTAAATATCTAAAATACAAAATAAAACTTCCCATTCCTATTATACAGCCAAAGAAATTAGCAATGACGTAAAACGGGAACACTAAATTAACTGCACATAAACCGTCTTCTCCGACAATATTGCCAACGATTACCGTACTTGAAACCGCTACGACCGAAACAAGTGCCATCATAATAAGAGAGGGCCAAAACAAAGTGTTGATTATTTTATTTCCAAAACTGACTTTTCTATTTTTAAAAGAATTAACTAAATTATACATTTTCTCCACCTTAAGTTAAAATTGCATTGTTTTTCATTTCGTAATCAAATTATGATAATCAGTTTTCTTTGCAAATTTTCTTTA
>JAKSOS010000113.1 GCA_024405475.1 Clostridia bacterium | reverse complement strand
TACTAATTATTAAAATATACAAATAAAAAAATAAAAAACTTGCCCTAAAATAAAAAAATGTGCTTGTTTAATTTTCATTAAACAAGCACACTAAAATACGTATAATTCGTTTTTGATTTTTTTATACTTCAATCCTGTTTACTCGGCAAACACTCTATTATTGTTGCCGTAGTATCGGTTTCAACAAAAAATTTATTTTCTGCAACAAACGGCAAATAAAAATAATCTCCACGTTTTATCTTCTTTTCATAACCTTCGCCCTTTATGGTTGCGTTTCCTTCTAAACATATCCAGACCGAAGGCGCATAATCAAGAGTAAACTTTCCGCCTTTCTTTAATACATGTCTCGTTTCGGCAAAACAAGGTGTATCCGCATAAGTAATAAGCTCTTCTTTTTTATAAGTAGGCGTATCTACCGTAACTATAGGATTAACCTTTGCGTAAGAAACCGCATCTTCACCGTATATATCGTAATTTATTGCGTCGAGGGCTTTATCCTTTGTTAAACCGATATATTCTTCATTGTAGGATATGTGATAATCTCCACACCATCTTTCAGGTTGAATCGTAAAATCAGTAGGCTCTTGAACTTCTATAACCGTGCAACCTGCCCCCAAAGCGTGAATTAAACCCGCTTTAATAAGCCAAACGTCCCCTACTTTTACGTCAACACCGTGAAGAAGATTTCCCATTATATCTTTTTCAACTTCACTTCTTTCTTCTAATGCCGATAACTGGTTTCTACTACAAGCCATGCTTCAGTCTTTCCGTATTCACTGTTAAAATTCTCACGACTAAACTGTTTTGTCGGGTGTACTTGGAAAGGAAGTCTAATTGCACTATCCAAAAACTTAACAAGACAGTCGTATTTTCTATTTCCAAGCATTTCGTTTGGATAATCTTTTAACAGGTCATCAAGAAATAATTTCGTGCCCTTAACCACCGAAACACCGTCTCTTTCTCCGAAATACTTTGGGTTAATTGCTTTTACCTTACTTGCAATCCACTCTTCGGGGAAAAAATTATCCGTTCCGTCGTCGTAATGGTCAGAATTATTAAATATTTTTGAATATTGCTTACCGCCTAAATATATTCTATATACTCTGTTTCTTTCAAAAAAAATCGGCTCGCTTACTATTTTTTTTACGTCTTTCATAATTTTACTGCTCCCTTAAATTGTGTAGCCCTTGCACCTTTTTTATTACCTTCAACTAACGCCGTTTCGATATTCCCTTTTGTAAACTCTTTTCCGTCTAAATAGGCAAGAACAGTTCCAAAGAAAGCATCTCCAGCTCCCGTAGTATCTATAGGCTTAACTTTTTCGGTCGGAATCGTACCACGTAAATCATTATATATATACATACTGCCTTTACTACCTAAAGTAATAAGCAACAACCTATCTTTTTTATACACCCTCTTTATCGCATCTTCCAAAGTCTTTTCACCTGTATAATCAAGAATTTCATCATCGCTAAACTTTAATATATCAGCTTCGTCTATAAACGGCTTATAGGCTTTTATAGCATCTTCAAGGCTTTTGTATAAATCCATACGGAAATTTACGTCAAACGACAAAATCTTATTTGCCTTTCTTACCTTTTTAACGATATCTTTCGCAAATTCTTGTCCTTTCTCTTCGGATAACATTAGCGAACCCAAATGGACGATATTTAAGCCGTTATACCTGTTTAAGTCAATTCTATTGCTACTTATATTAAAGTCTGCCGTATCGTGCCTAAAAAAGGCAAAATCACGCTCTCCGTCTTTTAACGATACTATTGCCAAAGTTGTGTTTC
>JAKSOS010000112.1 GCA_024405475.1 Clostridia bacterium | reverse complement strand
TAACGCTTATATGAAAGTAAATAGCGGGGCTTTTTCCTGGGATAATGCCTATAAAGACGCAATAAACGCACAAGCCCGCGAGGCATAGGCGGACGCAGCCGTAAACCTTGCCAATAACGGGGTAAAAACTATTTTATATAACTACTCGGGTACGCCTCGAGAATATAGCATAGAGGCCGCAACAAAAATGAATATTTTAACGGGGATCAATTTAGCAGCCTCGCAACAGACATTAGAAAACGCCGCCGCCCTAGGTTGCGACCTCGTAGAAACTAGCGCCCATATTGGCGCAAGAGATATAGAAAGACCTGGAAAACCTTGGAGTTCACACGCAGCGTGGCAAGGGCGCGTATTTTGTCTTAATGGTGAGCGCGATTATATAGACGGCGACGGAAACAAGCAACACGCGCCAAACTTTGCGGAATCGTGCGGGCTTGGTGAGGCGGACGGAATTTGCGGTATAAATTGCCGACACTCTTATTATCCATATTTTGAGGGAACGCCGCAGATGTATTCTAAAGGCGAGTTAGACGAAATGAAAGACAAATTAGTAAAGCTCGACGGAAAAGACATAACACCATATGAGGCGGAACAAGAATTAAGATTATGCGAAAGAAACATTAGAGAGTATAAAGCCCAGGCGGCAGCGCTTGAAATGACCGACAACACCCAAAACCCAAAATATACAAGGGCTAGAGAAAATATTTACAAGTGGCAGGAAAAAGCCCGCCACATTGTCGACGAAACGGGAATAAAGCGTAAATATATTAATGAGTATATCGGCACACGCGACGGCGTGCAGCCTCGAGGGATAAAGCCTATAAATAATAAGGCGCTTAAAGAGTTTGAAAAATCAACTATTCAAAGTGTAGCGCAAGACCTCGCCAATAGAAATGTTGAGGCCTTGAAAGTTGAAAAATTAAGTTCACCTATTACAAGCGACGCGATAATTAAAAAATTATCGGGCGGCGACCTTACGGGCGGGAGTTGCTCTTCCCTGGCGTTTGCTTATGCTGGAAACCTCGGCGGGTTTGATGTTACAGATTATCGAGGCGGGGCAAGCCGTCGAGTATTTGCAACTACTAGCAATATTGTAGAAATAGCAAACCTAAAAGGCGTAAAAAGTGAAGTATTAAGCGCTACAAATGATGTTAGGGCGGCTCTTGACCTCTTGAAAAATATTGAGAAAAACTATAAAGAATATTATTTAGCTACGGGACGACACGCGGCAATAGTAAGAAAAACTAATAACGGATTTGAATTCCTGGAAATGCAAGCGAGCGACCCGAAAGAAAATATATTTAAAACTCTTGACGAAAGCGCACTAAAAAGGCGTTTTAAATGCAGGGTTAAGGGCGTGTATAACGATGAAAGTATTTTAATTGAATGTGAATCTTTAGCAAAAAATAAAGATTTTAGAAAACTGTTAAAATATATTAATACTAATACATACTTACAACAAAAAGGCATAAAAGGGACAATTAAATAAATGGAAAAAGTAACAAACGAAGAATTATTATTTAAGTATAACGATGAAGATTTAATATATTGGCTTGAAACCCCAGGGCGCAAAGGTGAGTATTTATTTTCATTTGATAAAAAAATAGTTTTTAATTTTTTCCAAGACTACCCGCAGAAACTAACCGCGGATCAAATAGCAATTTTTAAAAAAGAAAATCCCGAATTAGCGGCCTTAAAATAACTTTTATTTTGACCCTCTATAAAAACACAAATTAGGCGCGTATAGTTTTTAATAGCTATATGCGCCTTTTTTTCAAGGGGGTACTTTATGACATACTTTTTTTAGATATTGTAT
>JAKSOS010000111.1 GCA_024405475.1 Clostridia bacterium | reverse complement strand
AGGAAATTGAATCTTTACTTTTAAGTAAGGGCATAAGAGTTGAAACGGATTGCCGTGACATGAGCCCCGGTTGGAAATTTAACGAGTGGGAAATGAAAGGCGTTCCTATCCGTTTGGAAATAGGGCCGAGAGATATAGAAAACAATCAAGCAATGATATGCCGTAGAGATACGTTAGAAAAGACGGCTATAAGTTTAGACGGCTTAGGCGAAAATATTTTAACCCTTTTAGATACCATACAAAAAGATATGCTTATTAAGGCAAGAGAGAGAAGGGACAAAAAGATTGTAGAAGCAAATTCGCTTGACGGGATTTTACAAGGCGTTGAAAACAAGCACTTCGTAAAAGCAGGTTGGTGCGGTTGCCGTGAGTGTGAAGATAAAGTTAAAGAAGTAGCACAAGCAACTTCGAGAGTTATGGTTGACGAAGAAGGCGTGCCGGAAACTTGCGCTATATGCGGAAAGAAGGCAAAGCATAAAGTTATCTTTGCAAGGGCATACTAATATAAAAAGATTTTGGAGAAATAATGATAAATTTAATTACGGAATCAGGGGATTATATAACTTTAAAAAACGGGACGGTAATTTTAATTGCCGTTTTGTTTGCTATCTTTACTATAGGTTTTTATCTTTTACGTTCGTTTGGGCTTTATAATTTGGCAAAGCACGCAAAGGAAAAGAAGATTAAAAGCAAAGCCTATTTATCTTTTATTCCGTGTGTTTGGGTATATATCGCAGGTAAGCTTGCAGGTAAAATTACGCTATTTGGCAAAGAAATGAAAAGTTATGCTCTAACGCTATCTATAGTGTTTACGATAGGCGAACTTGCAATGATTGCCTTTAACGCTATTTGTTACGCCCCCGTAGCAATTCACTACTTAAACGGCGGTATGATATTTATAAACAATTCAAGTACCGTCAATGCGGGAAACGTTTATTTCTTTAACGACGCTATTTCTTTTGACGTTGCTATAACGCCTTACGGCGATATGAATAAAATGGCAAGCATATTGTCTATCATGAGTACCGTTTCGGATATTTTGATTTTGGTTTCGGATATTATGCTTATATTCGTATACGCAGGTTTATTTAAAAGATATTGGCCACTTCACCAAACGGGTGCAAGTATATTGAGTGTTTTAGGGCTTTTCCCAATAATGATTTTCATAATTAGAAAGAAAAAACCGATAAACTATCAAGAATTTTTGCGTCAGCGTTATCAATCAATGTACGGAAATCAAAACCCGAACAATTTTTATAACGGCAACCCCAATCCTTATCAAAATCCCTATCAAAACGGCGAAAACGCAAATCCTTTTGAAGATTTCGATAAACAAGAAAATAGGGGAAAGGACGTTGACCCGTTTGACGAATTCAGCGATAAAAAATAATGATAAACGATAATATATGCGCTATCTCTACCGCACTGTCGCCTAGCGGTGTTGCGGTTATTAGGGTTAGCGGAGAAACGGCACTTTCAGTTGCCGTAAAAATGTTTAAACCGATAGGGAAAACTCCCGTTAAAGATTTTTCGCCAAACGTTATGTACGTTGGCGAAATTTTGTGTGACGCGTTTACCGACTTCGGTATGTGCGTTTTCTTTAAAGCACCCAAAAGTTTTACGGGTGAGAATAGCGTGGAGTTCCATTGTCACGGTGGTTTGGCAATAGCGCAGGGCGTACTGCAAAAAGCATTAAAATCGGGGGCAAGGCTTGCTACTAACGGTGAGTTTACCAAGCGTGCCTTTCTAAACGGCAAACTTTCGCTATCTTCTTGCGAAGGGCTTATCGATATGATAAACAGCGAATCAGTTTCGGCGGTAAAGGCAGGGTATAATCTTTATAGAGAAAAACTTACTCA
>JAKSOS010000110.1 GCA_024405475.1 Clostridia bacterium | reverse complement strand
ATTACGAATGAAGAAAGCACCGACGAAATACAATTAAGACTTATTACGGCCTTAATGTTTACTACAAAGGATTTTAAAATTCCTGCATATATGGAAAATCCCCGCGAAACAATAAAGGGGTATATAAAAGAAATTGCAAAAGCTGGAAACGGTTTATTTAATGATCCTGCACCAACACAAAACAATATACGCGAATATTTTATTTATTACGTTCGCAAAGCTTTACAAGAATTGCAGGGATATTTTAATACCGAACGTCTTACAATTTTTGACGGTTTAGACGCCCCGCGTTTTAATGACACATTGGATTATGTAGAAACATTAAAACCGAAAACCGTTTTAATATTGGACTACATCCAGCACGCCCGAACGCCTGCAGGTTTTGAAAACGCAACACGACAAACACAAATACAAGAAAGCTCACATTTATTGACGGATAAAATTAAAAAGCTGGATTTAATTTGTATTGCAGGGGCACAATTTAAACGTGATCAAGCTTATAAACAAATCGGGGACGCAACGGAAGATATAATACAAGACGGTTTATTTAGAGAATCGGGGGACATTGAACAAGACGGCCATATAAATTTAGGAATCGGGGCATATATGAAAAAAGGAATTAACCCGATCCGTTATTATTCAATATTCAAAAACCGCGGGGGAAGTATTGATAATAAATATTTTACGCTGGATCTACGGGGCATTGGATTTAGTTATATAAAAGCACTATATAATGACAAAGGGGACGACCTGCAGGAATACGAAACACCAAAAGCCGAAACAACCCCAGCAGGGAACGGCGGACGGAAAACGGCAAACAGTTTAGAAACCCACTAATAAAAGGACGTACAAAAAACTATGGCAATAATAAACAAAAAAACTCAAACCGCAATAAATACAGTAATAAATAACGGGGGCGTATGTTATCCCCGCGAGCTTGCAAAAGCTGAATTGACAACCGCCAAAAGCGTAAAATATCCAATGAATGGGGAAATATACGATATTGCAAATATTACGGACGCGGAATTATCTTCCCGAAAATTTTATGAATATTCCGCCCGTTACGGTTTTGTTTTTGACCTTATAACCGCAATTTGTACGGAACACCCCGAATGGGTTTTTGACGATCCGAATTTAAATTTTTATATTTTGAGTTTATCCCGCAATACATCCGAACAATACGGCCTAGACGGAATAAAAGGATTAAGCGGGGATTTTTGGGAAAATATAAGCTTGCTATGTAACAACCCCGAAATATTTAATATTCCTTTATTGCAACCAAATGGAAAAATTACACTTGCACGCGTGCAACCCGTTATTATTTCATTATTCAAAGAAGATATAAAAATATCCTGCAACTCAAAAGGGGCAAGCCTGCAATACTTAAAAAACTTAATAAATGACGGAATGATAACCCGTATAGAAATACAATTTTTTAAGCCTTTATTTAGTGGATTATTGGAACGCGGTAGTAATTGGATCGCATTGCCTAAAGCCTTTACGGGGCACATTATCAAAGTAATTGAAAATCACAAAAACGACCCAGCAATGCACAATAAAAGAGATATACGCGGGCGTCCTAGTGTTGAAACGGTAAGAAAATCAATTATGTATTTGAATATGCACGAAAGCGAAAAAGCAAAAAATCAATTAAACCTTAATTTATTGGATTTTTGTTTACACGTTTTACCTAGTGAATTATCCGTAGTTACAACGTATGACGAAAACGGAAACGCAACCCATAAATTATATGTAAGAAATTACTATCACGTAAAAGAGAAAATCGAACTTATATTTTATTTATATAACTGTATGTATAAAGAAGAAACGATACAAGGTTTTAAATTTACAACGGGAAATGTTTTTATAAATAAGGACGCAAACAAAATATGCGTCCACATTACGCGTGATAATAACACGGTACTAGAATA
>JAKSOS010000011.1 GCA_024405475.1 Clostridia bacterium | reverse complement strand
TTTTGGCAAGGCAGAGAAGTGTTTAACCACATTGCACCTTTAATGGAAAGCAGGCTTGCGAGATTTCATAGAATTTCGCCTGTAATTTCGGTAAGACCGAAGTCTGACGACGATTCCGACGTTAGCGGTGCAGGGGTTGCGGAAAAACTTTTATACGATTTCTTTTCTAAAAACGACGTTAAAGAAACTATGCGTAAAGTAAACGAGTGGAGTGAAACTTGCGGTACGGGTTTTTATAAGGTAGTTTGGAATAACTTTGGCGGAAACGAAATAGGCAAGGTTGACGGAAAAAGCGTTTACGAAGGCGAAGTTGAAATAAGTGCCGTTTCGCCCTTTGAAATATTTCCGGACAACTTATTTTCGGAAAATATTGCAGAGTTAAAAAGCATTATTCACGCAAGGGCAATGAGTGTTAAGGAAATTGAAGCAAAGTACAACGTAAAGATTTCAGGTCGTCCGGTCGGAGTATATAGCTTGTCTTATAAAAACGGCGAAAGCGAAAGTGCAAATTCCTTATCTGACGCTGAAATCGTCATTGAAAAATACGAAAGACCGAGTAAAGATTTTCCTAACGGCAGAGTTATTACTGTTGCCGGCAATAAACTCTTATATTATGGCGAATTGCCTTACTTAAACGGCGATAATAAAACGAGAGTGTTTCCGTTTATTAAACAAGAAAGTATTTCTATTGCGGGAAGCTTTTTCGGAAGCAGTATCATAGAAAGGCTTATTCCCGTTCAAAGGGCTTATAACGCCGTAAAGAACAGAAAACACGAATTTTTGAACAGACTTTCTATGGGAATTATGAAAGTTGAAGACGGTTCGGTTGACGTGGACGATTTGGAAAGCGAAGGCTTGCCACCTGGAAAAGTTTTAGTGTATAGACAAGGTTCTTCCGCACCCGAAATGATGGCGTTATCTATGCCCAACGATTTTGACGGCGAAGAAGAAAGATTGCTTAACGAATTCGTTTCAATAAGCGGTGTTTCAGACGTTTCGTCTTCTTCTACAAACGCTAAACTTTCAAGCGGTTCGGCGTTAGAATTGCTCGTTGAACAAGACAACGAAAGATTAGTTGTTCCCGCAGAGAGAATAAGAGATAGCTTTTTAGAAATCGCAAAGAGTGTTATAAGGCTTTATGCACAATTTTTAGCAGGAGTCAGAGCCGTTAAGTTTAAGGATTCTTTCGGCAAAACGAAGGTGGCTTATTTTGACAGCAATGCAACTAACTCTGACGAAGTTTACATTGAAAACGAAAACGAATTGTTATATTCAAACGCAAAGAAAAAAGATATGATATTCAAACTTTACAACAGCGGACTTTTATTTGACTCGGAAGGGAAACTTCGCCCTGTCACAAAAGAAAAAGTTTTATCGCTTTTAGGCTATAAAGATTTGGATTATCAAAAAGGCGTTTCCGAAATGCAAGAATTAAAGGCACAATCGGAAAACGAAAAAATTAAAACGTCAAAACTTGATATTGAAGAAATTGACGACGACGATATTCATATTGAGGAACACACGAGATATGCTTTAAGCGAATACGACGAATTAACTAAAGAACAAAAAAATAATATCTTTGAGCATATCAGAAAACATAAAGAAAGATTACAAATAAAAGGAGAAAATTAAAATGGAAAACCTTCTTAACGAACAAACTTCAAATAGCTTATCCTATGAAGCCGAAAATGAAAAAAAGATGGATGATACGGGCGTGGACGGAAAAGGCGAGAAAGAAGTCTCTTTTGGAAAGTTTAAAAACGCAGAGGCTCTTTTTTCTGCATATAACTCTTTACAAGCTGAATTTACCAAACGCTGTCAGCGTGTAAAAGAATTAGAAGGGGAAATTAAAACCCGTGAAGAACAAAAGAGTACAGATGCTGATACCAAACCACAAACAATAAGTATAACCGATAAAGAAAAAGAAGATATCTTAAAGGACTACT
Organism: Clostridia bacterium; assembly: GCA_024405475.1. GTDB lineage: Bacteria > Bacillota > Clostridia > Christensenellales > Borkfalkiaceae > UBA1259. Next base: position 15,393 of record JAKSOS010000011.1, on the reverse strand, counting down.
TAAAGTCGGTTTTAAGCAACAAATCCGAAGCGATAATTATGGACGGAAAGGGCAGTGGTATCGTCACTCCGTCGGCTCGCCCCAAGACCATTGAAGAGGCGGGAACAATGGCGTTAGAATTGTTGAAAAAAACTGTTTAACGCCAAATAATTTTTAGGGGATTAAATTATGTCAGTAACATTATCAAGCGTAGATAATGCGCTTAAAACTTATTACTTAGATGCGATGAGTTCGCAATTAAACAACGCTTCGCCTTTTTATGCGAAGATAAAACACTCTACCGAAAACATTTACGGTAAGGAAGTTAAGAAAATGGTTTCTTACGGTGTAAACGGCGGTATCGGTGCGGGAAGCGAAGATGGAGATCTTCCAAAGTCATCTCACAACGATTACAACGTGTTTACTTCAACCTTAAAAAACCTTTACGGTACTATTGAAATTTCAGATAAGGCTATCAGAGCTTCTGCAAGCAATCAAGGTGCTTTCGTTAACTTGTTAAACGCCGAAATGGATGGATTACTTGCTTCAAGCAAATATAATTTCCAAAGAATGTTATTCGGCGACGGTACGGGCAAAATCGGAAAGGTTACAGCTATTTCAAACGGCGTTATCTCTCTTAGTTCTGTAATAGGCTTAAAAGAAGGTATGCTCGTTGACTTTATATCTTCTTCAGGTTCAGTACTTATCGGCGGAAGAAGAGTTTTAACCGTTACAAACACTTCTACTTGTTGTATTACCGTTGACGGCATTGAAATTACAACGGACGAAGTTCCTGTAAACTCTTTCGTAACTTTACAAGGTTCTTACAAAAAGGAACTCAGCGGTTTAGAAGCGGTATTCGCTTTAGAAAGCCCTATTTACGGAGTTGACAGAAGCACTCACCTTTACACAGACCCTATCACAACGCTTTGTTCTTCTTTAACTGAATCCGCAATCCAAAAGATGATTGACGAATTAGACGAGAGAAGTGGCAGTCAACCTGATATGATTATCTGTTCTTACGGTGTAAGAAGAAAATTGCTTGACGTTTTATCTTTCTCAAGCAGATTTACGGACACTATGCAACTTGACGGCGGTTTCACTGCTATTACATATAACGGTATTCCTGTTATTGCAGATAAGTTCTGCCCGAAAGGAACTATGTACTTCTTACATACAGACGACTTTACTATGTACGAACTTTGCGACTGGGAATGGATTGCCGGCGACGACGGACAAATCTTAAAACAAGTTGCAGGTAAACCAGTTTATACTGCTACTTTGGTTAAGTATGCGGAACTTTTATGTTCTCGTCCTTATGCACAAGGTAAATTTATAAGCATTACCGAAGCGTAATACATAGAGCATTTTTAATGGGACTGCGCTTATTTGCAGTCCCATTTATTTTAAGGAGATTATATGATAATAAAAGATATTATTAAAAGAGTGTTGAACCTTACTGATTTATCCGAAGAGAGAGATTTCGTTAATTCTATAAGTGATACTCCCGAAAGTTTAGATATAACACAGCCTAACACTTTTAGCGTTTTGTTAAGCATACGTAATAACGTTATAGACATATTAAAAATGACGAGTTTCGTAATTTCCGAAATTGCAAGTTCTTATATTCCTATGGTTAAAGAAGACGTTATTTCCGTTCCTAATACTGAAGTATCGTTTGCCCATTTATCAGAAAAAATCGTTAAGATTATTGACGTTCAAAAGGGCGGTGAATCAATCAAATACAAGGCGGAAGTTGACAGAATAAAAGCAAGTAGAAAAATTGATAAAATAATTTATCAATTTATGCCGGGCGATTATAAAATCAACCAAAAAGTCAATGGATTTACGAGCACTCTTTTTGATTCGGATATCGCTATGGGTGTTTTAGCCGAGTATTACTTAAAAATAGGCAAGTTTGACGAAGCTTCATTATTCAGAAACAGATTCTTGTACGTTTTAGAAAGGGCTAAAAAACTCAATTCCACGAGAATAGGAGACAGGGCTTGGCTATGAGTGTACGATTTGATCTTAAAAAGGGCAAAACAAAAACTTTCATTGTAAAAGATAAAGGCAGAAAAAGAGATTTTTTAATTGAAGATGAAAGAATTAACGTCGTTGGTGCTTTTAAGATAAAAAGAGTTTATAAAGTTGGAGATTTATATATTTATTATTCTTCTAACAAAAAACTTTACACTATTAACGACGAGTATTCTCCACTTGAATATTTATCTGAAACTTTTGAAAGCGCTCCTGAAATTATTCAGATTTATGCAAATGGCGAAAGTCAGATTTTAATAATTTCGCCGGACAAAGTCGTTGTAAAAAAAGAAAACAGCTATTCTTTATCAACTACTATTCCGTACGGAAAACACGTTGAATATTTTAAGGATAAATTGTTTTTGGCAGAGGGCAACGTTTTGAATTATTCAAAGCCAACTATTCCTGACGATTTTTCTTCTGATATTATCTCCGGTGGCTTTTACAAAACCGACTTAAAAGACGGAGATATCTGTGGGCTTTTTTGTAAAGGCGATAAGCTTTTTATCGTTTGTAAAAGGGCAATTACCGAAATAAAAGTCAACGGAGACGAGAGTAGTTTTATCGCAAGAAAATTGTCTATACCTTCTATTGAAGTTGTAGAAAAATCTTTTGCTAAAAAAGACGATATTTGCACCTTTATTTCAGACGGAAAAAGAGTTGTGTTTAACGGCTCCGAATTAGAGTTTTACGATTTTGTTGATATAAAAGGATATGAAGTAGATTGCGCTTATTTTTCAAACAACTTATATTTTATCAAATACGATAAAACTAATATGTATTTCTTATATTACACGGATAAAAAAGGAGATTTTTCAGGAAAAATACAACTTGAAAAAACGGTTTTCGGATTTGGTCACGGATACAGAGAGTTTGATAAAAGATTATATGAAATTATTGAAACCGAAGTTAGTTTAGGATACGTCGGTCAATATGATTTCGGCTCGCCCGACCGAAAGGCAATAAGGTTTATTGATATTAAAAACTTCGGCACGTCTACACTTGAAATAAGCGGAGATTTCGGCAAGAAAACTTTCAGAATAAAAGAAAACGAAAACAAAATATATTGTAATTGTTATTCAAGGTCGTTTAAGATAAACTTTAACGACTCGGCAAGCGATTTTAATATTAAAGACTTCATTATAAAATATGTAACTTACGGAGATTAAATATGAATTTTACGAATCCAACAACAAAGCAAGAAATGTATGCAACTCTTCAAGAGATATTCCATTATTACAGAATATCAAGAAGCGGTTATGAGCCTTGCGAATTAGAACAATTAAGTCTTCCGAGATTAACGTATACGGCACTTACTTCAACGCAAATCAGAGATAAAGCAGTCAGGATGGTTTCGGCAAAACAGGAGAGAGAAAAGTTAAAGTTGATTGCAGATATAAATAAAGATATCGTAGCACTTGTTGCAAAGCAATCAATAATAACGTCTAACGCTACAAGTGAGATTCAGGAAATTACGGATAAATATGACGAAAGCATAGCAAACGTTAGGCTTGAAGCGAGTAAAATAGGCATGGCAAATTCAAGTTTTATCGTAGATAAGGTTGCACAATTAGAGAGTAAGAAAAACGATAAAATAGCTGAAATTACTTCTAAAAAGAATAGCGATCTTGCCGAAATAAGCAGTCAGTTATCTGCAAAGAATACCGAACTTACTAATGCGAGAACGTACTACTCAACTGCACACGAAGCAGATATTCAAGAGAAGATTGACGAAATAAACGACGCCCAAAAAAAAGAGCAAAGAGAAATTGCAAAATATAACAACAATCAATCGGAAAAGGAGCAGAAGTGTGCCAACTCTATCGTTGAAACAAACGCAACGCTTCAACTTCGTTTTATGGAAATATCAAGCAATTATTTCACGAAGGATCAACTGATTGAAATGGGATATTATGAAGACGTTATCCGTTGTGTTAAAGCTTATTACGATACTTTGCCGGCATTACAAGCTTTCAGAGATATATCAAGCGAAGGCAAGTTAGTCGTTTATTTAGAAGACTATTATCAAAACGTAGTTTATATGTATCAGATATTGTGTGCTTAATAAAAGTAAACTACTTTACAATTTAATATTATTGTGTTAAAATATATCCGCTATGAGTAGGAAAATCAAAATCGGTAATACGTTTATCGGTGGTGGCGAAAGTGTAAAGATTCAAACTATGTCCACCTTTAAAATCAGCAAACAAGAAGCGTTAGAAGATGCAATCCGTCTTGAAAAAGCAGGTTGCGATATTTTGCGTTATTCCGTTTTAGATGAAGAAGACGCACTCTCTTTTAAAAAAATTAAAGAGCACGTAAAAATTCCACTCGTGGCGGATATTCATTTTGACTATAAACTCGCCTTAAAATCCATAGAAGGCGGAGCAGATAAAATCAGAATCAATCCCGGCAATATCGGAGAAGAAAAAAACGTTAAAGCCGTTGCCGACGCATTAAAGGAATACAATATTCCGGTTAGGGTTGGTTCAAACACCGGCAGTATTGAAAAAGAGTATTTAAGTAAGTACGGCAAAAGTGAAATATCACTTGGCGAAAGTGCCTTGAAAAACGTTTCTATTTTAGAAAAATACGGCGTGGAAAATATCGTTATTTCGGTTAAGGCTTCAAACGTACCGCTTACAGTTAAATCGGCAAAATACATAGCAAGCAAGTGCGATTATCCACTTCATATCGGCGTTACCGAAGCAGGGGCGGAATATAACGGGGTGGTTAAAAATTCTATTGCGATAGGCTCGCTTTTGCTTGACGGAATAGGCGATACTATAAGAGTCAGTTTGTCGGCAGATCCGGAAAGAGAGTTGGTTGCAGGCAAGAGTATATTAAAGGCGGTAGGTTTGCTCAATACGGGCGTGGAAGTAGTTGCTTGCCCTACTTGTGGAAGATGTGTATGGAATTGTATGCGTTTTGCAAGTAAAGTTGAAAATTATACAAAAGATATAAAGAAACCGCTTAAAATTGCAGTTATGGGTTGTGCCGTAAACGGACCTGGCGAAGCAAAAGATTGCGACCTCGGTGTAGCAGGTGGAATAGGCGGAGTGGTAATATTCAGTAAAGGTCAAATAATAAAGAAAGTAAAAGAACAAGATTTAGAGAAAGAATTTTTCGCAGAGATAGATAAATGGGTGCAGTAAAAAATTACGACGATTTTATAAACAGAATTCGCAGTCTTGATATTTCGCTTGAAAAAATGAGAGTGAGAAATATTGAGATAGATAAAAAGACGAGGTGTGTTACTTACGTCTTTATTTGCGATAAGACGGTAAGCGAAGAATTAAAGCAAAAAATTGCCGATTGCGTTGACGATATGACGAGTAGAACTTTCTTAAAGGTTCATATTAAGGTAGATAAAATCGTCAGCGATCCGGAACTCATAAATTTTAAGATTTTAGAGTACGTAAGAATAAATCACCCTTCGGTATCAATATTTTTAAGTAGTGAAGACGTGGAGAGTAGGGTTGAAGGAGATAAGATATTTTACAAAATAAAACTCACCGAAGGGTTTGTAGATACGTTCAGAACACACGGTGGGTTAAAAAATCTTGACAGGTATTTATCAACCGAGTTTTGTTCGGACGTTATAGGTGCGGTAGAGAGTAAAAAAGACGAGGAACTTCCCGACCTTACCCAAGAAGAAGTATATATAAGCGAGTTGCAAAAAGTATCGTATAGGACGATAAACGTATCCGATATTGTCGTTATAGACGATATATATATGCCAAGCGTTGCAAGATATATTGAAGATATTGAAGACGGTTCAAACACCGTTTGTGGCACGATTATCAGAATAAATGAAAAAGTCACTGCCAAAGGCAAACCCTATTTTGTTCTGACTATTGACGATACTACAAAAATGCTTTCGGGAGTTTATTTTTCAAAGAAAAACACGTTAGATAAAATCAGAGATTTAAAAGAAGGGGATACCATTATTTCATCAGGTGTTTACGGAGAATACAGGGATTCAAAATCCTTTACTTTTGAAAAGATAAACAGATGTTCTTTTCCGAGTGATTTTATAAAAGAGAAAAAACCCGGTAAAGTTGCACCGAGAAATTACAGTTTGATTTTCCCCGAAAAGGCGACGGTAATAAAGGCAGATACCGTTTTTTCAAAGCAAGAGTTTACGCCAAAAGTTTTAATGGAAAACGATTACGTCGTTTTTGACTTGGAAACTACCGGACTTGATCCGCAAAGCGACTATATAACCGAAATAGGCGCAGTAAAGATTAAAAAAGGAAAAATAGAAGAACAGTTTACAACGCTTTTAAGCGTTCCGATACCCGTTCCCGAGAAGATAGTGTCTCTTACAGGCATAACTGATGAACTTCTTGAAAACAAGCCTACGATTGAACAAGTATTTCCCGATTTTATGAAGTTTATAGACGGAACGATTTTAGTAGTACATAACGCAGGATTTGATCCGTTATTTATAAGAAGAATAGCAAGACAAGAAGATTACGAGTTTATAAATAAGGTTTTAGATACGATAGCTATATCAAAACAACAACTCCCTTCTTTGCGAAAATATGACTTACATACCTTGGCAGATCATTTCGGAATAGTATTTCATCACCACAGGGCGTTGTCTGACGCTTACGCAACGGCAGAAGCGTTTATAGAACTTATGCGTCTAAACGAGATGAAAAATAAATAATTTTTAATATTTTATATATAAATATATAAAAACGCTTGCTAATACTGTGAAAAGTGTGATAATATGAATATGCTAAATAATACGATAGACTTATGAGAACGGTTTTCCGTTCTCATATTTGTTTATTAAAGGTAAAAAATGAAAATAAAGCAAGTTGAAGAAATAAAAGAATTTTTAACGCCTATAGCAAATCAAGTAGGGGTAGAGATTGCAGAAGTAGAGTTTAAACAAGGCAAAAATCCGGCTTTAACCGTTTATATTGATAAAGACGGCGGAATAGACCTTGACCTTTGCGAGAAGTTTCACAATGCGATATTTGACCCGTTAGACGAGTTAGATCCGACCTTTGGGGTAGCGTACACGTTAAACGTTTCGTCATTAGGAATAGATAGACCTTTCAAGACGGAAAAAGATTATTTATCGCACATTGATAAGAAAGTTGAAGTAAAAACCAAAAATTCAATAAAGGGCAAAAAGTTTTTTGATGGAATATTACTTAAATACGACGGCAAGAATATAGTAGTTAAGGTTGACGAAAAGACGACTTTGTCTTTGGAATTAAAAAACGTAGAAAAAGTCAATGAATACATTGATTTTGAATAAAAGAAAAAATAAAAAAGATATAATAATAGGAGAAAACAATGATTAACCAAGATTTCTTTTTAGCATTAGAAGATTTGGAAAGAACGAAAGGCATTTTAGTAGAAGATTTTATTTCTGCTTTGGAAAATGCAATGGGTATTGCCTACAAGAAGATGTCAGGCGTTTCGGGAGAAATAACGATAAAGTTGTCTCAAGAAAAAAAGTCAATAAATATTTACTCTACGAGAAAGATTGTAGAAGAAGTAGTTGATCCTGATAAAGAAATTAGTTTAGAAGAAGCAAGGGAAACGAAGAAATCATATAAAGTTGGCGACGATTTCGTAGTAGAAATCAAGTCAAAAGATTTCGGAAGAATTCCTGCACAAACGGCAAAACAAGTTTTGACGCAAAAACTTCGTGAAATTGAAAGAAACAACACGGTAAACGAGTTTGAAGATAAAGAAGGCGAACTTATGACTTGTACCGTTCGTCGTATAGAAAACGATAACGTTTACGTTGAAATCGGCGGAAATCAAATAGAAGGCGTTTTGATGCCAAGGGATCAAATTCCTACTGAAAAGTATCAATTAAATCAAAAACTCAACGTTTTCGTTAAAAAGGTTAAAAACGGAGCAAGGGGTGCAGAAATCGTCGTAAGCAGAACTTCTAACGGATTGCTCAGAAGATTGTTTGAAAACGAAGTTCCGGAAATTAAGCAAGGCGTTGTAGTAATTAAAAATATTGCAAGAGAACCCGGTCAAAGAGCAAAGATTGCTATTTATTCGGAAGATTCTCAAGTTGACGCAATCGGCGCATGCGTTGGCAACAAGGGCGCAAGAGTCAATGCAATCGTCAGCGAACTCAACGGCGAGAAGATAGATATTATTCCATGGAGTGAAAATCCTTTGGAATACATTTCAAAGTCTTTATCGCCTGCAACCGTAATTAAGGTTATTCAAACGGGTGATGAAAGTGCTATGGCAATCGTTCCTGACGATAAGCTTTCACTTGCAATCGGCAGAAGCGGTCAAAACGCAAAGCTTGCCGTTCGTTTGACAGGCTGGAAGATTGACGTTAAGAGCGAAAGTGCAGCAATAAACGAATTAGCAGAAGAACCTGTTTCAAACGAAACGGAAGATAAGGTTAGTGAATAATTAAAATGGAAAAGAAAGTTCCGATGCGTACGTGCATAGTTTGTAAAGCATGTAAACCCAAAAAGGAATTGAATAGAATAGTTAAAACCGAAAACGGATTTGTCCTTGACAAAACGGGTAAACTTAACGGAAGGGGCGCTTATATTTGCGATAATCCGGAGTGTATAAATAAATTAGTCAAGCAAAAGGCGTTAAACAGAGTTTTTAAGGAAAACGTGCCCGATTCGGTTTATGTCAATATCGTGGAGGCCTTTAATGGAAAATAAAGGGAAGGCTGAAACGTTTATAGGGTTTTCAATAAGGGCAAATAAGTGTAAAATAGGTGTAAACGCCGTTGCAACGTTAAAAAGGGCTAACTTAATAATAGTTGGTTTTGATGCGACGGAAAATACCGTAAAAGAAGCGGAAAAACTTCAAAAGAAGTTCGGTTGCCCTATGATATTCACGAAAGAAAAGACTTTGGAACAAATGACTTTTAAAAGTAATGCAAAAGTTATGGCGATTACAGACGGTAGTCTGGCTCAAGCAATAATAGATAATTCTCAAAAAGATTTTTAGGAGAAAGTATGGCTGAAAAGAAAGAAATTAAAACAGGAAATATCAAAATAGTTAGCGACATTTTAAATGGCGAAGATTTTGGCAAATTAAAATCAAGTTTGTTTGAATCTGAAAAGTTGTTAAAAACGTTAAAGAATAAACTTGAACAAAAGATTGTATCTTTTGCTACTCAAAAGGAGACTGCGGAGACTGTTTCTGACGTTAAAGAAACTGTGGAAGAAACGGTAAAACCCGTCGCTAACAAACAAAAGGTTGAATCGGAAGAAAAAACCGAAAAAATACCCGATAATGAATCTCAAAAGCAAGAAGATGCGATAGAGATTAAAAACGAAGAAAAATCGGCAGGAGTAAAGCCTGCGGAAATTCAAGAACAAAAGCCTGTTGAAAAACCAAGACCTTCCTTTATCGTAAGGCACGAATACGTTCCGCCAAAACCGACTCGTCCAGATAATCGTGAAAAGAAAGATTTTAAGGATCGTGGAAGTTTTACTCCTAAAACGGATGGTAAGCCCGCATTTAAGAAAGATTTTAAGGGCGGAGATTTCAAAAAGAAACCGCAAGCAACTTACGTTGCGCCACCCGTTATCGTAAACAACGATAAGAGAAGTTTCGGAAATAAGAAAAAACAAAATAACGAAAAGAATTTTGAAGAGAAGCATACGATATCAAAACGTGCTTTAATCAGAGAAAGCATTGATATAGACGATTTTGATGAGAACAAGACGGGATATAGAAAGTTCCGTCCGGTAAAGAAGGAAAAGGTTGCTTCCGAAGTAAACGTTATTAAGATTGAAAAAGCAGTTATCAATACGGAAATTATTCCGTTAAAGGTTTTGTCTGAAAAAATAGGCATAACGGCAGCAGAAATCACCAAGAGATTGTTTAAAGAAGGAATAATGAAGACTATAAACGACTCCGTTGATTTTGATACTGCCGCATATATAGCAGACGATTTGGGCGTTAAGTTGGAATTAAAACTTGACAAGACCGCAGAAGACGTTTTAAGTGAAGGCTTTGATAAGGTAGAAGATCAACCGGATAGTTTGGTTCGCCGTTCTCCTATCGTAACGGTTATGGGACACGTAGACCACGGTAAAACGTCAATACTTGATAGAATCAGAAAGACGAACGTAACCGCAGGCGAAGCAGGTGGTATTACACAACATATCGGCGCATATCAAGTTTCCGTTGGCGGAAAGACGATAACTTTCCTTGATACACCGGGACACGCTGCGTTTACGGCAATGAGAGCAAGGGGTGCGTTAGTGACTGATATTGCTGTATTAGTTGTCGCTGCGGACGACGGAATAATGCCTCAAACAATAGAAGCAATTTCTCACGCAAAAGCAGCAAACGTTCCTATAATAGTTGCAGTAAACAAAATTGATAAGCCCGAAGCTAATATTGAAAAAATAAAGCAACAATTAACCGAACACGATTTACTCCCTGAAGAATGGGGTGGCGACGTTATAGTTTGCCCTGTTTCCGCTAAAACGGGCGAAGGCTTTGATAAATTACTTGAAAACATAAACCTCGTTGCCGAAATTAAAGACTTAAAGGCAAATCCTAACAGAAAGGCAAAAGGCGTTGTAATAGAAGCTAAACTTGACAACACTAAAGGACCTATCGCTACGATATTAGTTCAAAACGGTACTCTTAAAATGTCAGACAACGTAATTTGCGGTACTGTTATCGGTAAAATAAGAGCAATGACCGACGATAAGGGCAGAAAAGTATCAGAAGCAGGTCCGTCGGTTCCGGTATCGGTTATGGGTTTAGACGAAGTTCCTAACGCAGGCGATATTTTATACGCAGTTGAAGAAGATAAATTGATGAAGTCGGTTGCCGAAGAGAGAAAGAAACAAATAAGAGAAAACATGATAAAATCATCTCAAAAGGTTTCTCTTGACGACGTATTTAATAAGATTGCAGAAGGCGAGATAAAGGGCTTAAACATCATTGTAAAAGCAGATGTTCAAGGTTCTGTTGAAGCGGTAAAACAATCGCTTGAAAAACTTTCAACCGACGAAGTAAGGGTAAACGTAATTCACGCTCAAGCAGGCGCTATTAAGGAATCGGATATAATGCTTGCAGAGTCTTCTAACGCAATTATAATCGGATTTAACGTTAGACCTGATTCAAACGCTAAACAAATTGCCGAAAGAAGCGGTGTTGATATTAAATTATACAGAATTATCTACGAAGCTATAGAAGACGTTCAAAAGGCACTTAAAGGTATGCTTGAAAAGAAAGTTAAGGAAGTATATCTCGGAAAAGCCGAAGTTAGAGAAGTGTTTAAGATTTCCGGTGTTGGTCAAGTTGCAGGTTGCTACGTCGTTGAAGGAAAGATTATGCGTAGTGGAAAACTCCGTATTTATCGTGATGACGTTATGATTACGGAAGGCAACGTATTGCAATTAAAGAGATTTAAGGACGACGTAAAAGAAGTTGCACAAGGCTTTGAGTGTGGTATCAGTATTGAGAAGTTCAACGATATCAAAGTTGGCGACTTTATTGAAAGTTATTCGTTAGAAGAGGAAACTCTATAATATGAAAAGAAGAAATACAAACGGAGTTAGCCGTGCGGAAAGACTAAACGGCGAATTCCAAAAGGAAATATCTGAAATTATTTCTAAAAAACTTAAAAATCCGCTTATTGAAGGTATGGTTTCCGTTATGGAAGTTATTACGTCAAGGGATTTATCGCACGCAAAGGTTTATTTAAGCGTTTATACTAAGACGGAAGAACAAAGATTAAAAACGTTTGAAGCTATAAAAAACGACGCTAAAAAGGTAAGATACGAACTCGGAAAGGTTATGATGATAAGAACTATTCCGGAAATTGACTTTGTATTAGATAATTCTATTGCATACGGCGATAAAATGGACAAATTGTTTTTAGAGATAAAAAAGGGAGAAAAAATTGATAACAATTAACGAATTAGCAAAAAAACTTTTTGCCGAAAAAAGCGTGGCATTATTCGTTCATATCAATCCGGACGGAGATGCTTTGGGTTCGGCGTTAGCGTTAAAATGTGCGCTTAATAACAGTGGCGTTAAGGCTGATGTCTATTCAAATGACGAAGTTCCTAAAAAGTTTGCATTTTTTAATCAAGCGAAATTTGTTAAAAACGAGTTAAATAGTGAATATTCGGCATTTGTCGCAATAGATAATGCAGAAATCTCAAGGCTCGGAAAGTTTTCCGAAGATTTTGCCAAACACAAAAATACTTATTCAATAGATCATCATATTTCAAACACTTTATACGCTAAATATAACTACGTTTTAGATATGGCGTCAAACTCCGAAAACATATTAGAATTACTAACGGTTAAAGGGGTTGAAATTACCGAAGAAATCGCTAATTTATTACTTATGGGCATAATAACCGATACTGGCAATTTCAGACATAAGAATACTACGGATAAAACGTTGTTATCTGCTTCAAAGCTTTTAGAAAGGGGCGGAGATATAAATAAAATAACTTACGAAACGTTTACCAAGCAATCAAAACAAAGAGCAATGTTGTTTTCTTTGGTTATGGGGAAAATCAGATACTTTATGGATGATAAAATAGGCGTTATCACGGTAAACTTGTCCGATTTTGAAAAAACAAAGGCAAAACAAGAAGAAACGGAAGGTTTTATAGACTTCGTTATGGGTATTGACACCGTAGAGATAGGACTTTGCGTTATGGAAGTAGAAAAGGGTAAATATAAAGTAAGTTTCAGGTCAAAGGGTGCAGACGTCAATATGGTAGCAAGTGCATTCGGTGGCGGCGGTCATAAGCTTGCAAGCGGATGCAGAATCGCAGGCGATTACGAAGAAGTAATAGAAAGATTAGTATTTGAAACGAGTAAATATATAGACGAATAGAAAATGAAAGGATTTATAAACGTATATAAGCCCGAAGGGTTAAGTTCGGCAATGGTTGTAGGGGTTGTTAAGAAGAAGTTTCACTGTCCGGCAGGACACATGGGAACTTTGGACCCTATGGCAGAAGGCGTTTTGCCGATAGGACTTGACAAAACTTCGCGGCTTTTTCCATATTTATTGAACAAAACGAAAACTTACGTTGCCGATTTTAAGTTTGGTATAGAAACGGACACCTTAGATATAACCGGAAAAGAGTTGTGTAAATGCGATATAATACCAAATAAAGAGCAAATTCTCGCCGTTTTGCCTAAATTAGTGGGAGATATTGACCAAATACCGCCAAAATACTCTGCAAAGTGCGTAAACGGTAAAAGGGGCTACGAGTTAGCAAGACGTGGCATAGAATTTGAATTAAAGCCTAAAAAGGTCACGATATATAATATAGAGTTAAATAATCAAATAGATGATAATACGTTTAGGTTTACCGTTGACTGTTCGGGCGGAACGTATATTCGCTCAATAGTAAGAGATATGGCGCAACTTCTTGGAACTAAAGGGATAATGAGTAGGTTAATAAGAACGAAATCAGGCGGTTTTTCAGCTGAAAATGCTGTAAAATTAGAAACTTTGGTATCCGCTACTGAAGAACAGGCAAAAGGCTATGTAATTCCTTCTGATTTTCCGCTTTCGTTTGATAAATTGTATTTACAAGAAGAGCAAGCAAAAAAGATACTTAACGGCGTTTTTAACAACTATGGTTTTAAAAACGGCAAATACTCGGTATATCTAAAAGACGAGTTCTGGGGCGTTGGAACGGTAGTAGACGGGGTGCTTAAAATTGATTCGTACGTCAGGGAAAACAGCTAAAAAAACCGTTATCGCACTCGGGTATTTTGACAGTGTGCATATAGGTCATATAGAAGTTATAAAAAGGGCAAAAGAGATAGCAAAATCGCTTTGTGCAAGGCTTGTCGTATTCACTTTTAAGGGCAATTTAAGGGCCGTTTTGTCAGGCAAAAAAGACAGGGAAGTTTTTACCTATTTTGAGCGAGAAAAACTGCTAAAACAAGCAGGTGCGGACAAGGTTTTTTTTGCCCCTACAAACAGTAAGTTTTTATCCCTTTCTCATACTGAATTTTTAAGGTTTTTAAGGTCAAAATTCAACGTGGTGGCACTTGTTTCGGGCGAAGATTATAAATTCGGATTCAACGGCGAAGGAGATGTCCAAAAACTCAAGGAATATTCTAACGAAAACGGCATTTACTACGAAGTGGTAAAAACCGTTAATGAAGACGGAAAAAAAGTATCCACTACGTCTATAAAAGAACTTCTTTTTAAGGGTGAAATTAAAAGCGCTAATTTACTACTAAACAGGAGTTATTTTTTGACCGGAAAAGTCGTTAAAGACAGGGGTGTAGGAAAGAAGATAAATTGTCCTACGGCGAACATAAAAATAGACGAAAATAAGCAACAATTAAAAGACGGAGTGTACGGTGGTAAAGTTCAATTTAAGGGTAAAATATACAAGGCTATAATAAATTACGGCAACAGACCTACTTTTGATAATTGCGACAGGGTTATAGAAGCACATTTACTTGATTTTAACGGCAATTTATACGGAAAGAAAATAACCGTGTTTTTTGATGAATTTTTAAGAGAAATAGAGAAGTTTGAAAGTATAGAAAAATTAGAGAAACAATTAAAGACAGACGAAGAAAAGGTAAGGAATAATGATTAAGTTTGGACCAAGTGGCAATTCGGTAGCATTTAGCGAAGCGGGAAATAAAACGAGTGAGCAATCGGCTTTATGGGTAAAGAATATGGGGCTTGATTGCTTTGAATATTCATTTGGGCGTGGGGTTAATTTAACTGACGAAAGAGCGGAAAGCATAGGAAACGCCTTCGAAAAAGAAAATATAGAGATAAGCGTACACGCACCGTATTATATAAACTTGTGTAATTTAGACAAAGAGAAGGTGCAAAACTCATATAAATATATTATAGACAGCGCAAAAAAGTGCAAAATAATGGGTGGAAAGAGAGTTGTTTTTCACCCTGCAAGTCAAGGGGACTTAAAAAGGGAAGAAGCGGTAGAGTTAGCAGAAAAGAGATTTTGTGAGTTAAAAGAGATAATTTATCAAGAAAAACTTGAAGATATGATGTTTTTGCCTGAAACCATGGGGAAACTTGCTCAAATAGGCACGATAGAAGAAATAGTGAGATTTTGTAAAATAGACAAGGTGTTTATTCCAACGGTTGACTTTGGTCACGTAAATGCAAGGGAATTCGGTAGTTTGAAAAACGAAAAAGACTATTATGAAAGACTTGAATATATGATAGATCAGTTAGGATTTGAAAAAATGGAGCATTTCCATATACATTTTTCAAAGATAGAATATACCGAAAAGGGCGAAAAAAGGCACTTAACGTTTGAAGACTGTTTATACGGACCTGAATTTAAGCCTTTGGCGAGTGCACTTAAAAAGTTAAAATTAGAGCCTTACGTTATTTGCGAATCTTCCGGAACG
>JAKSOS010000109.1 GCA_024405475.1 Clostridia bacterium | reverse complement strand
GCATTATAAAGCGTTTCGCATTTTTACTCACGTTAGAAAGTATCGCCAAAATCAGTGCCAAAACAAAGGATATAATAAAGGCTATTAAACTTCTTATAAGTGTAGATAAAAGTGCTGTGTAAAAAGACTTATCTTTAAACAAACTAAAAGTTGCTTTAATAGTTTTAGAAATACTCGGCAAAACTAAATCGCTGTTTACAACAACGCTTGATATTCCCCAAATCGCTAAAATACAAACGACACTAATTATAGGAAATAAGTATTTTAATATTTTTTCGTTATTTTTCATAAGTATTATAAAAATTATCATCAACCGTTTTAGCCGATAAAGGCTCTATTTGTGTTATAGAGTTAATATAATTTTCTATTTCTCCTTTTGCATCTTTTGATTTTTGCCAGTATATATTGCAATTTTTTATCACCGAAGGCGTTATATTAGACGTATTTAACGATGGAGTTAAACCTTCTGAAATAACGCTATTTATTGAATTTACTGCGTTTTTACTATTTTCAACAAGCCAAATATTATCATTATCAAATTTTTCTTCAATTATTGAAACAAGCTTTGGATACTTTTTCAATATGCTTTCCTTCACCATTAAAACGGCTTGCGGATAAGACTTTGTTTCACTGTTATAAAGTTCTTGAATATCTAATCTATAAGAATATTCACTTGACAATGTTGAAAGTTTTGTACAAGCAGGTTCAGGTAAAAGTCCTATTTCAATAACACCGTTTTTAAGTAGTGGCAATAGTTCTGATGCGTCGCTAACGTACCTTATTGCGACTTTCTCATTTACAGGTTCGTTACCTACCGTATATTCAATACCTTCGCTTTGTAAAATAGCCTTAAAAGTTAAATCGGGAACAAGCCCTTGCCCTATCACCCCAACGACTGAGCCCTTTAAGTCGCTTAAAGATATTTCTTTTTTACTTACGATATAGAGATTGCCGTGCGTTATAACCGAAACCATTTTATAGATATCTTTTTTGTTTAGGTTATAAAGTTTAGTCGCTATATTTATAGGCATAGCTATAATATCCGCAGAACCATCTTGAACTGACTTTGCAATCTCATTAGAAGAAATAACTTTATATATAACATTTAAACCGTCTAAAAAGTTCTCTTTATCATAGATATACTTTGAAATTGCCAAAGCAGGTGCGCCGTCAGGTGCATAAAAAGCGACACCGCCTTTATCTTTTTTACAAGAAGAAAGTGGAATAACTATAAAAAGCATTGATAATATAATTAAAAAAACTTTTTTTATTATTTTCATAAAAAAGAAACTCCCTTTCGCCACGCAAAAGGGAGATACACATTTAAACAAGGCAATAAGCCTTGTAAAATTCATATTCACTCCTTTGCTATCAGGCGAACCTTTTAGTTTAGGTTATTATCATTTTACCAAAAATAAATACTTTTGTCAAATAAAATTTTATTTTCACTTTCTATTTAATTTTAAGTATTTCTCTCTCGTTGCATTACCACCCCTAATATGTCTTTCTTCTAAGTTTTTATTTAACTTACTTCTTACCTTTTTATAAAGTCCTTTATTTATACAAAACAATCTTTCAGTAACGTCTTTATGTATTGTTGATTTGCTATAATGAAATACTTTAGCTGTTGCCCTTACAGTTGCTCCCGTTTCCGCAATATATCTTGCTTCTTTTAATACTCTTTCTTTAATATCCGATACCATAAATTAACTCCTTGATTTAAGTAGTATAATTTATGATATTATTTGACAAAATATGAGTTATTACGATAAATAAATATAAAAAAAGAAGTTGGATTAACTCCAACTTCTTTTAGTTTTGTTCATCTATTATTTCTTTCTCTTAAGAAGAGCAATAAGTGCAAAGATTAAACCAACGGCACCAACTGCAAGAGCAATCGTGTTGCGTTTCTTCATATCTTTAAGTTGTGAAGATAACATATCTGCATTTTCTTGCATCTTAGCATCTGCTGCACCTAATTCAGCCTTCTTTGCTACGAGATCTCTATCT
>JAKSOS010000108.1 GCA_024405475.1 Clostridia bacterium | reverse complement strand
GTATTGGAAGTGGGAGAAATGGTAGCGCAACCGTTACTATTTATAACGGAAATATAAAGGGTATTAGTGATTGTTACGGAGCAGGTATCGGAAGCGGAGAAGGCGGTAAATCAACAGTTATTATTTATGACGGAGATATAAAGGCTTATGGCGGATTTTTCGGAGCAGGTATCGGAAGCGGCTTCTGGGACAGAGAAAATTATGTTCCTTCTAAATGCTCAATAACATTATACGGTGGCGAAATAAATGCAACCGGTGGAGATTTGGGTGCTGATATAGGCGCAGGTTATAGATCAGATGCAACTGTTAACGATTATCGAAAAGGCACAGGCACGGGGACGCTTATGTCAACCGGTTCTATCGTAATAATATGCGTTGTAGGTGGCGTTGCTCTTATTTCCGCAGGCGTGTTTATATTCTTGCACGTTAAGAAAAAGAAGAAAAGTGAGTGAGGAGTTAGAAGTTAACTCCTAACTATAACTAACTAAAAGGAGAAAAATGTTATATTTTGAAATTGCTGCGGAAATAGTATTGCTGGTTGCTTTTTTCTATGGTGCAATTAAGCTGTGGAGAAAGGGTAAACCTTTATATTTCCAAATAATAATTGCTTCGATCGGGTGTTATGCACTCTATCAGTTGTTTGTAATAGTAATGACGTTTTGCGAAGTCACCGAAACTTATTTTAACGACGGTTTCTTTGGACTTTTAGGTTGTTATTGGTTTTTGTATTGCGCAAACCACGGTGCTGTTGAAAAATTGTTCGATAAACCGAAAACAAAGTTTACCCTTTTAAGTATTTTGGCAGGACTATTGACGTTTGCACTGTCAATAGTCGTCGGAATATTCTATTTTGACGAATTTAAAATCACAATCTTTATTTTCATATTAGAACAAATACCTGCGTGCTTGGTCGTTTGCTATAATTTAAGGCACTTGTTTACGCCGGTGGACGAGTTGGGCTTAATTAAAGGTTTAAGGCTGACTGATATTTTTTCAATGACGTTTTGCATAACCAGTATTTTGGATATTGCTTGTTGGATTAACCCCGGCATAATATCCGGAATCGCTGATCTCGTCTTGGCGTTAGTATCTATGGCGTTAGCATTTTCGGCGGTTAAGGGGGCAGAAAAATGGAATTTCTAAATCTGTTTTTGTATTTAAGTATAACCGTACCGCTTTCTATAGTTTTAATTATGAGCAAAAGTAAAACCAAGTCGCTTGTGTGTTTTGTAATTATAGGTTTAACCGTTGCGTTATTTTGTGGGGAGTTAAACGGAGTTATATTCAGACTTTTGCCTTATTCTCAAAACGCATACGTTACTACCTTTTCGCCTATGATAGAAGAACTGCTTAAAATCTTCCCGATATTTATCTGCGCTTTTACAATAAAACCGACAAGGCAGGATATTATCGAACGTGCTATAGCTGTTGGCGTTGGTTTTGCAATTTTGGAAAACGCCTTCGTTTTCGCAAGCAGTGTCAATCAAATAGACGTGTTGACGGCTGTTTTAAGAGCGTTTGGTGCAGGTATGATGCACGTTATGACAATGCTCTTCGTCGGGTTCGGGCTATCATTTATTTATCAAAAGCGTAAATTGTTTCTTTCGGGTTCGATAGGTCTTATCGCAACGGCAATAATATATCACTCTATTTATAACTATCTCGTTTGTTGCGAATATTACGTAGCGGGATTTTTAATGCCGACTTTGTTATTTATTCCTTCTATGCTATTTATAAAGAAAATTTGCAGAAAAGAATAATCACAAATAAAAATAAGCAAAAACATAAAAGCGACGGCGAATTTTCATCGTCGCTTTTATTTTTGTGTACGTTTGGTGAAACTACACGTTAATTGTGATACGTTTGGTGAAAGTCTGGCATACAAAAGGCACTTGCGAAAGCAGGTGCCTTTTGTATGGCGGAAGCAGTGGGTAAAATCCACGTCGAACCGCCGAAAAGTGAAAAAAATAGCACAAAACGAGGCGCGGTTCGTAGCTGCTCGCGCTCGCGCGACAGCAGGGGTTCAGAATCCCACCGCTTTTACAATGATATCCGTTCCTGTCGGAACGGGTGATATACCTTCGGTATGATAT
>JAKSOS010000107.1 GCA_024405475.1 Clostridia bacterium | reverse complement strand
CTCTGCCATCCATAAAGCAATGAACGTAAGTGTTTTTTACACCTAAATCTTTTGCCATTTTAAGCAAGGCAAAAACATGCGTGATATGTGAATGTACACCACCGTTTGACATCAAACCGAATAAGTGCAAGTTTTTATTATTTTCTATCGCATTATTCATTGCTTTGAGCAATGCTTCGTTCTTAAAAAAATCTCCATCTGTAATAGACTTCGTTATCTTTGTTAAGTCTTGATATACAACCCTGCCAGCTCCTATATTCAAGTGTCCCACTTCGGAGTTTCCCATTTGACCTTCAGGAAGTCCTACGTCCATACCACTTGCGCCTATTAGCGTTGAAGGATATTCTTCTTGCAGTCTTTTTACGTTTACGCTATCTGCTTTTAAAACCGCATTTCCTTTTACTTCGGGATTATATCCATAACCGTCCATTATTATTATACAATTAGGTCTTGTTTTTAACATATTTGTTCACCCTTTATACAATTTTTCCATTTCTTAATTTTATATTATCTATCGGTTTAATTCCGTATTTTCCTAATATTTTTAATGCTTTTTCTTCTAAAAATTCAATATTATCAATAAGGTTAAGATTATGCGCATCTAACCCGAAAATAACATCATTTCCCATTTCTGCAACAAGTTTAAAAAAGTTATCGTTAGGATAAAATCTATCTTGAATTAAACCGTTAAAATTAAACTCTATCGGCATATTATTTTCTTTTGCACACTTGCAAATTTTCTTCATCTGAACTTCCCAAATAGGATTTTTTGTATCAAACACAAGCATATCAGGATGACAAATATAAGAAAAAACACCTGTTTTTACACCTTCAACAACTTGATTTACATAATCATTTAGGTCCTTTTCGGTGTTGCCGGAATCGTATGTATGTTTTCCGTCATATTCGTTTACCGTATAGTGTTGACCAAGCAACAAATAATCATAATCAAATTGATTGATAAACTTTAAGTATGTATCAAAAAGTTTTGGATAATATTCGGTTTCAAAGCCTACATAAATATCTATATCTTTTTTATACTCTTCTTTAAGTTTATTTATAGTGCTTAAATACTCTTCCGTTTCTTCGGGTTTCATTCTGTAATCGGAATAATAATCATTATCAAAAATGTAAGGGGTATGGTCAGAAAAACCTAATACTTTTAGCCCTTTTTTTATACACAATTCTATATATTCCCTTTCAGTACCCGTTGCGTGATGGCATCTATATGTATGTGTGTGAAAATTTGCTTTCATAATATTAACCTAACAAAAAGGCTGTAAGAAAACAGCCTTTCGTTTTTACCTTATATTAGTCTTTATAGTTAACTATTCCTGCAAAATCATTAGCCTTTAATGCTGCGCCACCGATTAAACCACCGTCTATATTTCTTTGAGCCATAAGTTCTTTTGCATTAGCAGGTTTCATACTTCCACCGTATTGAATACGCAATTTTTTAGCAACTTCTGCACCCCAAGTCTTTTTTACCAAACTTCTAATAAATCCGATTGTCTTATTTGCATCTTCTGCAGTTGCGGTTTTGCCTGTTCCGATTGCCCATACAGGTTCATAAGCAATAACTATATTTTCAAAATCAGATGCAGTAATATCGGCAAAACCCTCTAATACTTGCTTTCTTAAAACTCTCTTAGTTCTGTTCTTTTCTCTATCTGTAAGAGTTTCACCAACACAAACGATAGGCTTTAATTCTTTTGCTAATGCTTGTTTTAATCTCTTATTAACGCTTTCGTTTGTTTCACCGAAATATTGACGACGTTCAGAATGCCCGATAATAACGTATTCAACGCCTATTTCTTTAAGCATATCTGCTGAAATTTCACCGGTAAACGCACCGTTATCTGCCCATGCTACGTTTTCTGCACCAAGCTTAATTTTACTTCCTTCAATAGCCTTTTTTGCAATCCATAAATCTGTATATGGAACACAAATAACAACTTCAGGCTTTGATTTTGCAACTAAAGGCTTTAATTCGTTTATTAAAGCTTCTGCTTCTGTAGCAGTTTTATTCATTTTCCAGTTTCCTGCGATAATTGGTTTTCTCATAATATTTTTCTCCGTAAATATATTTAATTCTTATTGTTTGA
>JAKSOS010000106.1 GCA_024405475.1 Clostridia bacterium | reverse complement strand
TATGTGTGCGAATTGCCGTAGGACTTGGGAAAACGGCAATTTGTATATAACTGTATGGTTTTTGCTTTATATATACGAAGTATATATATAGTGATTTTCATACAATTACGCTTTACAATACTATAACTG
The DNA here is from genome assembly GCA_024405475.1 of Clostridia bacterium. Lineage (GTDB taxonomy): Bacteria > Bacillota > Clostridia > Christensenellales > Borkfalkiaceae > UBA1259. Next base: position 2,040 of record JAKSOS010000106.1, on the reverse strand, counting down.
TATGATATTATAATTTCGTAGGTAGGTAATTTTATGAAAAAAAATGAAACAAAAACTAATACAAAAAGAATTATGTGTTGTGAAATCACAACACGCTTAAAAGATGATGATGGAAAAACGCTTTTAGATATGAAGCGTTTTGAAAAAGCGTTATCTATACACTCAACAATAAAAATGTATTCTTGGATACTACACGATAAAGATACATTTACACAAATAGATAAAGATAAAAACGATGAGCAATTTGAAAATTGTAAAATCGGCAAACCGAAACCGAAACATATTCACGCCGTATTAGAGTTTAATACGGCTATAAAAGTATCATCTATCGCAAAATGGTTTGGTATAAATGAAAATAGAATTGAATATCCATCTCGTAGTGATAAAAACTTCGCAAGAGAAAAATACGCTTATCAAACTCATAGATGGGAAGATAAAACTTTATTGAAGTTCGTTTATAAAGAAAACGAAGTTCATATAAAGGGTGGAACCGATAGAGATGAGTGGTTTGAAAGCGTAAATACTTGGAAAAAGGCAAATGTAAATAACTCGGTAGTAGTTTTTAATGAAAATATGCTTGATGAATACTTACATCAAGTAGAATATGATGGATACTCGCTTGACTTATTAAAGAAAAAAATAAGATTAAAAAACTACTATAAAAATGAAAGATACTTTCTTAAAGCAAGAGAAAATTATTTATTTTATAACGCACCTTTACCATCAACACGCCACAATTTTTATATTGACGCTAACGAAAGAGATAACAATACACGCTCGGCAACGGGAAAATCACTTTTTACTAAATGCTTGGCGTGTTATTTCGCAAAAGAATATATAGATAATTATGAAAATTATACTTACGATGAATTAAAAACTAAAAAAATAATTTACGAAGTAGGCGACAAAAAAGTAGCGTTCCAAAAATACGATGGCGAACCGATTATCGTATTTAATGATTTATCTAACTATGATATTAAAGAAATGTTAGGACACCGAAACATTAAAAATGTTTTTGAGTTGTTCCCTACTCGCTTTGGGTTAGATAAAAAATATGGCGATATTTGTATCATAGCAAAATATATTCTTGTAAATGGTATTGAACCTTTTGAAACTTTTGTAAATGGTATCGCTGGAAAATATAAAGATAGAAATGGCGATATGGTAAATGAAGAAGCCGATACCGAACAATACTTTCGTAGATTTGTTTGTAATGCTTACTTGGAAGATGATAACACTATTCGCTTGAATTGGAATAAAGGCGTATTAGAAAACACGAAAGAATATCGTGTCTATAAAACTACGAAAATGTATTTCAATATAAATGAAGCGTTAAAATGCCGTGAAGCGTATTTTATCTTATTAGAAAATAAAGTTAAAACAAAACTACTTGAATATGAAAAACTAATTAAAAATAAAAATGCTTGTAGTAAAGAAGAAAAGCAAAAAATTAAAGAGAAAATAGTTCTCGCTCAAAAACAATTAGATGAAATTGAAAATAAAAAAGATTTAGAAACTGACTTAAAGGGCAACGCTTTACCGATGGGCGAAGAAAAGAAACAATTTATAAACTTGGTTCTTAACTTCAATAATTTAATCGTAGATGATGAAAATGTCTATCGTAAAGATAACCGAAAAAAGATTTGTTCTTTATCTTTCTATAACAAAAATATAGAAGCGATACGAAAGGCGTATTATCAAAAAGAATTACCATCTAACATAAATATAAAAGAAATTACTAACGGCGATGATGATTTGCCGTTCTAATGTTTCGCTCATCATTTTTACGGACACGGCTTGTAGATTTGATGGGGGTATATTCATTACTACTCTAACTACACTATTAACTATTTTTACTACACCATAAAAAAATAGTGTAGTTATATCTCTTTTTTTGTTTCACTCATTTTTTAGCGTATTCCGTATTGTGAGTTTGTGGGGGTTCATAGAACCACAAGCATAGCAACGAGCGTATAAAAAAATACTCTTTTGCGTAGCGAAAGGAAGATTTTTTTATGGACGCTGAAATAGAACCAATGT
>JAKSOS010000105.1 GCA_024405475.1 Clostridia bacterium | reverse complement strand
AAATTGAAGTTTCATAAGTATCAATTTTTCTTGAAATATCAATTATATCAAGCTTGTCAAAACCTATAAGCGGACGAAGAACCGGCATACTAACAACCGAATTAGATGAAGTTATACTTTCAATAGTTTGACTTGCAACTTGACCTAAACTTTCGCCTGTTATAATTGCTTGAGTACCTATTTGTTTGGAAAGTCTTTCGGCTATTCTCATCATAAATCTACGCATTAAAGTAATCATAAACTCTTCCGGACAAGATTTATGAATTGCCTCTTGAATTTTTGTAAATGAAACGACGTAAAGATTTATTCCACCATTATATACGCCGATTTTTTTTGTCAATTCTTCAACCTTTTCACGAGCAGCTTGACCAGTATAAGGAAAACTATGGAAATGTAAGCAATCTAATTTCATTCCCCTTTTCATCATCATATCTCCCGCTACGGGACTATCAATACCACCTGAGATTAAAAGTAAGCCCTTTCCTGCAGAACCTATAGGCATACCGCTTAAACCGTGTTCTAAATCGGTGTAAACAAGGGTATTCCCATCTTCCCTAATATCAACGAATACTGTTGTATCCGGATTTTTAACGTCAACTTTTAATTTTGGATACTTTTCTAAAATAACGCCACCTAAAAGCTTTGACGTTTCAACAGAGTTCGGACTAAATGTTTTATCGGCTCTATTAGTTTCAACCTTAAACGAGCCTGTTTTTGACTCCATAAGGCTTAAACATGCTTCTTTTATTTTGTCTAATGAGTTTTCAACAACTAAACTTAAACTAAATGTATGTACACCCGCAATTTTCTTTAGTTTGTCGGCAAAAATCGGATATTCTTCTTCGTTAAAATTTTCTATCAAATATCTGTTGTGCATAAATCTGAAAGTGAAACTTAATTCACTTAAAGATTTTTTTAAATTTTCTTTTAATAACTTTTCAAAATAATTTCTATTTTTGCCTTTTAAGTGTATTTCACAATACCTAATTATTATTGCTTTATTCATATTACATAATTCCTTTTAATCTTGCCACTTCTTTATTAAATACTTTTACGAATTCTTCTGCTTCATTTATTGTAGAATCTTTAGAAAAACTGATTCTTACAATTCCGTCTAATACTTTTTCATCATAACCGCACGCTTCAATAACTCTGCTAAAACGATTTTTAGAAGAACATGCCGAACCATTACCGACAATTATATTATAATTTTCCAAAGTATGCATTAAAACTTCACCACGAATACCGACAGCCGAAACAGTCAATATATATGGACTTGAATTTTCACCTGAAATGACCTTTATATAATTTTTATCTAAATTATCTAAAATATAATTTTTTATTTTTTTTATTCTGTCGTAATCACCTTTTAAGTCCAAATAGTGTTCACAAGTAGCATATTCAAAAACTTTTATACCAAAAACATTTTCAGTACCACTTCTTAAACCGTTTTCTTGTCCACCGCCAAAAATAAGTGGATTAACATTAACTTTCTTTCTTCTTACAAGTGCACCTGTGCCTTTAAGTGCGTTTATTTTATGGGCGCTTATTGAATACAAATCAATATCTTTTGAAATAACGTATGGAATTTTCCCAAAAGCTTGAACCCCATCAGAATGAAAAATTATGGATGGATTTATCTTCTTTACTTTAGATGCAATATTATTTATATCGTTAATTGCCCCAGTTTCATTGTTGACGTGAACGATTGAAACAAAAGTCGTATTATTTTCTTTTACAGCATTTAATAATGAATCAATATTAACCGAGCCGTCTTTATTTAAATCAACGAAAACAACGTTAACTCCTTTATTTTTTAATTGCAAAAAACTCTTATAAATTGCGGAATGTTCGCCCTTATCTGTAATAAAAGTACCCCTATTTACCGCACAAAAAACTGCCATGTTATCACTTTCACTTCCGCATGAAGTAAATGTTAAATCATAATCAGATTCCAAAGCTCCGATTTTTTTTAATATAGTTTCTTTAGCTTTTTTAATTTCTTTTGAATTGTTTAATCCACCCATATAAAGTGCTGATGGATTATAAAACATCTCATTATTAAATTTTTCCGCCTGAGTTAAAGCCGTTGCAGAAGGCTTTGTTGTTGCGGCATTATCAAAATAAATCATCTTATCTCCGTTAATCAAAGATACCTTTTTCAAATATTGT
>JAKSOS010000104.1 GCA_024405475.1 Clostridia bacterium | reverse complement strand
CTTCCAGAAGCGGAAACAGTTGACAATGTTTTAAACGCTTTAGGCTTAACAAGAGCGTTTTATAATTATGTGGTAAGAAAGGAGAATTAAACAATGCTTAAAAGTTATTGCAAGCAAGCCCGTAATAATATACGGGAATATATTTTAAATGAAATAAATGACTATATGGATAATTGTGACGAATACAACCAAATAACAGAAAGAGCGGAAAACGTTTTATTATTATTTTTTTTAGAAGATTACAACGCTTGTCATTATAATGATGTAACCATACCCCGTTATTATAAAAGCTATTTTGAACGCTTTAAAATGCACGTTATGGGCGGGAGTTGTCCGTTTTGGGAATATCCCGCAAGGCAATTCGATTTTATTTGTGATTGGTTGCAATATACCCCAGAAGAAAAAGAAAATGCCCGCAAGCAATACGGAACGGATAAAATAGAAGATTACTTTTATAAATTGCTTTGGCGTGAATTGACGTTTTTATGTAATAAAAACAAAATAAATTATATAGAATATCTAAAGGGGGTAAACGAAAATTGATTTATATTATTAGACACCGCAAGGAAACACAAAATAATATTTTAGAACAAGATGACTTTAAAATTATAAGCCGTGACTATTTAAAAAATATTATTGATAGCGTTAAATTTTTTAATAACTGGAAAGATGTTTTGCCATATAGTTATTGTAAAATGCAAAAAGCACATTATAATTTTAAATATCATTATGAGGAATTTTTACCAACGTTTGATTTTAATAAATGCGATAACACAACCTACACTACTATAGATTTTTGGTATTTGGAAACATCTTGTTATAACAACATAGCTTATTTATGGCGTAGCAGGAAAAACCCGCTTAAAATTGATATTAAAAACCCAGATTTAAGCGAAATTGTAGAGCCAGAAGCAAAAGCTATTATTTTATCTTTATTGTAGGGCGTCTCTATAACGCCCTTTTTATTTAAGAGAGGTTTATACAATGACAATAAAAATTAAATTATGGAAAATGACTGTTAATAATATTGGTTGGTCTAATCCTGCAACATTATATTTTACTAGCAGAGAAAAAGCAGAAACAGAAACAAACAAATTTCCCGCAAGAGATAAAATTACATATGCGGGTCAATTTAATTTAGAGAACGCTTTGGAAATATGCAAGCCACAAAACACAATGACCTATAGCGAATTATTAAAAATTAAGGGACAAAAACAATGACAGAATACAAAACGCTATACAATGAAGAAAACGCCCTAGAGGTAGCGAACAAGGGCGATTATGTAGAAATATTATTTCATAACGGGCAACCCGTTTCTGGTTGCCGTTGGTGGTATCGTGGCGGAGTACGTTACAAGAAAAAACTTTACAAGCCCCGCAACAACGATTATAATAAAAAAGGGGTGTAAACCGTGCTTTTTGTTATTTCTGGTTTTGCTTTAATGTTACTTATAGGCTTGTACTCTGGTTTAGTAGAGAAATACAACAAGTTAGATATTTTTATAATGGCAAGTATAACGCTTTTGTATTGCTATAGCGTTATAGACTTAATTACAACGGGTAATTATTGCGGGCTTTTATTTGTGGCGTTTTGGCTATTAAATGGCGTTTTAAAATTGACCGTTGAAAACGAAACAAAACCACCAGAAAATTTTATAGCAGGGGCTATGGTGGTAACGCTTCTAGCGTTTATTTATAATTTGATAAACGCCCCGCACGTTGGAATATTTTACAAATAACCAAAAACCGCCCAGAACGGGCGGTTTTTTTATTTTTCCTCTTGTGGGACAAAATTGTACCCGCTTAAAATCGTTTATAAGCGTTTAAAATTAACAGGGGTATATCAATATACCCGTAAAATTTTACTCTATTGTATAGGGCTTATAGAACATCTACGGGGCTATTTAATTTTTACCCTATTTTTAGGGGCTATTTTCTGGGGTTTTATGCGGTTTTTGGGCGTTTATATAGTCGGGTTACGTTTCATTATACCACGGGCGTTTTCTAGGTATAGCTTTATGGGATAACGTTTTGCTTTTCTGTACTTTCTTAAACGATTTTAGTGCCGGCATAACATTAACAGTCTCCAGCTCAACGTTTTTACTTAAAGGTCGATATGCATTTTCCCTTAAAGGCGTGTATGCATTTTATATATGGAAAATTCATAAAGGCGTGTGTGCATTTATATATAGGAACAATCTTAAAACCGTGACTGCATCTAT
>JAKSOS010000103.1 GCA_024405475.1 Clostridia bacterium | reverse complement strand
CAACGAATTTAGTTTATTAGAATTCCCTATTGATAGAAGAACGGGCGAAGTTATGCGGGTATTTGATACTAATCAACCTGACCACAGTATAGCGGCTGCGCGTTATGGCTTAAATGATATTATTTTATTAAGGGGCGTTTAATGAGTTGCGGAATTTATAAAATTACGAATTTAGTAAATAATAAAATCTATATCGGGCAAAGTATAAACATTGAGCGCCGTTAGATACAAGAAAAAAACAGACAAATAAATACTTACTTAAAAAACGCTTTTAATTTTTATGGCTTAAATAATTTTAAGTTTGAAATAATAGAAATATTAGACAATGATAAAAAATTATTAGATGAAAAAGAAAAATATTATATAAAACTATATAACTCTAATAATTCTTTGTATGGGTATAATCTTACAGACGGCGGCGAGGGTTGCCACGGGTTTAAATTCACAGAAGAACAAAAAGCAGAAATTAGCCGAAGAAATAGCGGGAAGAATTCGGCCTGGTATGGCAAACACCACACCGAAGAAACAAGAAAGAAAATGAGCGAGGCAGCAAAAAAAATAGACCGCTCGTATTATAGAGGCGTGGGAAATCCTTTTTACAATAAAAAGCATACTACAGAAACGCGCGAGAAAATGAAAAAATCGCACGAAAAACGAGATATAAATACATATTATAGACATAATGCAGACGGAAACCCGCCTTGTGAAAAAAAAGTATTATGTGTTGAAACTAATATTATATATCGTTCTATTGCAGCCGCAGCCCGTGAGTTGAATTTAAAAGATACTCATATTAGCAGAGTTTTAAAAGGTTATAGGAAAACTACGGGCGGCTATCATTGGGAGTATGTAAATTAAAAACGACTTTATTAATACCCACCAAGGACACAAATATAGAGCGGGGGGCAGCCGTTGGCAAAGCCTACCCGCTCACTTTTTTTTGAATGACTTTATAAGCGGATAAATAAATATAATTGATTTGTAAAACCTGGGGGCGCGTTGCGCTCTCGGGCTTTTTTTATGGGGGTAAATATGGAAAAGCCAAAAATATATATTAGCGGGGCTATCAGTAACAATAAACACTATAAAAGACAGTTTAAGAGAGCGGAAAGAAAACTAAAGAAAAGGGGCTACAAAGTTTTTAACCCTTGCATAGTTCCTAATATTTTTTCATATGATGAGTTTATGAAAATTGACCTCGCGGCGCTTGAATGCTGCGACTTTGTTTATATGCTCGACGGCTGGAAAACTTCAAACGGCGCAAAAATTGAACACGACCGCGCCAAAGAATTAAATAAATATATCTTATATGAGGAATTCTTAAAATAACTTTTTATTTATGAATATTTTTAATCGTATAGGGGCTTTTTTTATGAGCTTATTTAATCAATACAATATTGAATCAGTAACAGAAATTAAAACTAATATTAGCGGCGATATGCTGGCAAAAATCGACTTATGGAACGCCATATTAGCAGGCCGCGCACCCTGGCAGAATGAGGCAAAGCCTTGCGGGGTTGTTGAAACTGTTATAGGGAAACTCGCTAATTCTGTAAATGAAGAAATGGAAGTTAGCAGCGAAAACGAAAAATTAGAAATTGCAATAAAAAAATTAAATGAAAGCAACAAGGAAATTATACAGAATATTGTAGCCCTCGGCGGTTGTATTGTAAGACCAAATTATAAAAATAATAAAATACAATTTGAAATTATCAAAGTTGGAAATTATATCCCTACCCGCTATGACCTCGACGGGCTTTTATTGGCTTGTATTATTACTAAAAAAATAAGCGACGGGAAAAACGATTTTATTTTATTAGAATTGCACGATTACAACCCCGCCGCACTTACTCACACAATTAAAAATGAGTTATATAAAATCGTCGGATCAACTCTTAAAAAAACAAGTTTAGACGCCTCACAGATAACCGCGGGACTTCCTGGCGGTTATGTCTATAACGATGTAAAAGAGCCTCTAATAGTTGAATTCAGAAATAGAGAGCCTAACCGCGTTGACGGCTCTAATATACCTTGCGCCCTTTGGCAGAATACCGAAAATCTCATAGAGGACGCCGACAGACAATACAACCGTATAAATTGGGAACAAGAGGGCGGCGAAATGCGCGTGTTTGCGGATGAAGATTTATTCCGCGATACACAAAACAACGGCAGAAAAGGCGACGGCTTTAAACGCCTTGACCCTAAATTAAATAAATTAATTGTTAAACTCTCGGGCAATGGTACACAA
>JAKSOS010000102.1 GCA_024405475.1 Clostridia bacterium | reverse complement strand
CTATACTTTCGGGAATAACCACGCTCATTAAACTTTTAGAATCGTTAAACGCATAGTCGTAAATTCTCGTAATAGGAAAATCCAAATATTTGGTTGGAACAGTGATATGCTTATCAGAACCCAAATATCCTACGATAGAATATGAATTGTCGTATATATTTTTTTGAACATAATATCCGTCTTCTGTTAATATTCTTGCACCAATCAAGCCGTTTTCACTTTCTTCTTCGGTTAAAAAGTCATAAGAAGGATATATAATTTCAGGTACATCATCTTTCTCTTCGTTATCTATATAATCTTCAATTCCATCATTTACATTTTCGGGAGAAACAAAATCACCTTCAGGCAAATTATAAGAAAAATCGTTTATGGAATTTTCGTATAAATTATCATAAGCCGGTGTATTATAGTTTTCAGGTAAAGAACTTGAAAAACTGCTATTACTTACGCTTGTTTTTTTATCTTCGTCTAAAACCTGTTCAACTGCTTTATTCTCTTTTGCCACTTCGTCTGCATACGCCTTCAACTGTAGCCACGGCATTTGCATGTAAAATAAAATCGTTGCCAAAACAAAGCATAAATATTTAAATAATGATTTTTTAAAATTTTTCATAACCTTTCCCCTTAATTGTTAAAAGTGCTTTCTAAAACGGAATAAGTTTCCGTAGTAATTGTTTCATCAAAAATATCAATGTCGCTAAACGTTAATTCTGCCGAATACTTATTTTCGGTAACGTTAAACGTAATTTTTATTATTGACCTTTCTTCTAACAAATTCTTTCCTGTATCGTTAACAAACGAAACTTTTACTTTCCCGTTCAATAAGTTCGCCGCTGCCCCCAAAGTACACGATTCAACCTTTTTAAACTCCATTCCCGTTAAATCCATTCCTACGTTTAATTCAAGCCCGTATAATTTAACGTCTCCACATATAAACATTGTTGCAGTAACGCTTCCGTCTTTATTATCAACAAAATCAAATCCTATTTGATTATGCATTTCTTCATATTCTGCATTTACCTCCAAGTCTCCTTTAACACAATCAAACTCTTTATCCCAACCCTTAAATCTATATCCTTTCCTGTCTTTAACGTTAGGGGCAACCGCACTTTCATTTTCACATATTCTTTCAGCCCTTATAACGCTTCCGTCATAATCCTTAAACGTTACCGTATATGTCTTTACTGTTTCAACTCCAACAAATCCGGAATCTATTTCCGTTCCATCGGTCAAAACAATTATTAAATGCGTCTTGTCGTTTATATATGCTGTCTCAACCCCAACCCCGTCTTTTCCATCCTTTCCATTCTCGCCATTTTTACCGTCAACCCCGTCTACTCCATTCTTTCCGTCTTTCCCATCTTTACCATCTATGCCAACTGCTTTTATTGAAGTTTTTTCGTTGTTTATAATCCAAAATCCGTCCTGAGATATTGAAATAGTCGGTGTCGTTCCGTCCTTTCCGTCAAAACCTTGTGCTTTTATCTCGGTATCAGTTTCTCCTATCCACCAATTACCGTTTTTAATATACGGCGTTAATCCATCTTGTCCATCTGTGCCATCCTTTCCGTTCTTTCCGTCATTCCCGTCTTGTCCATCTTTACCCTTTACTAATCCTGCGTCAAAGGAACTATTATCGGTATAAGTGATAATCAAATGCCCAGTCCCATTTATTAAAATAGATTTAACGCCAAGTCCATCTTTGCCGTTTAAACCATCACGCCCCTTAATACTATTTAACCATGCTTCGTAAGATAACGGAGTAGTCCCGTTACTCTCTGCATAAACAACATACATATTGTAAACATTTTCAAATCTACTATCGTCATGCCCACTGCTATTTTCTTGTTCACCTAAAAAATTACATCCATTTAAACAAAATAAACTTGATAAAACAAGAATAAACATAATTAAATACGTCAAAAAACCCTTTTTCATAAAAATACCCCTAAAATAAAAAATGTACCGCTCTCAAGCGAGAACGGCACACCGTAAAAATGCACTTCTCGCTTATTTGCGTTACAAATACTTAATCATTCTTTAGAAAAGATTTTATGTGTTGCGAAAATCGTACACTTCTACTCATGAAGTATACTTTTCTAAAAAATGAAATTGTAACGCATTTTTATTTTACGAAAAAATTATTTAAATGTCAACTTTTTCCAATTACTCTAACATAATTGAATATGTTTTTAAAAATGCTATTTTATTAAAAAATCATTATATAAAAAACAAGCACCTTTGAATTTCAAAGATGCTTGTTTTATTCATTTTCGTTAATTTTTCTACTATGTCAAAATTTTATTTCTTTCCGTTAGCCCTCGGAAGTTTAATGTTTGCTTGTGCTGCAGCCCACAAAAAGGGAGAGCACCAAAACAGTGATTTTCTTGTCGATTTTTGCCAAATTTCTGAAACTCATTGCGAGTCTTGCAATAGTATCTAAAAACCGTCCATTTTCATCGCTCGGGTTGCGATGATAACGTGTAGCATAATTTTAATTACTCGTCAACGCTTTTTTAGGTGTAAACTTTT
>JAKSOS010000101.1 GCA_024405475.1 Clostridia bacterium | reverse complement strand
CTAAGGATCTTGTGCATATTGCTTGCGTGTGGGTTCAAGTCCCATCTTCCGCAGTATTTTTTAACAAAAGCCGTCCTAATTCATAGGGCGGTTTTTTATTGCCTAAAAGCCTTGATTTTACTAGGGTTTTTAACCCTCACACGTTCCGTCAAGTGCTATTATGATTTATCCCTTTACACCCTAAAAAACGCCTAAAGAGGCACTTAATGTGGCACAAAGTGTGGCACTAAAAAAAGACATAAAAAGAGCGGTATTACAAGCCTTTAAGAGGTTATGCAGTACCGCTTATATTATTTAAGGGGCATAAAATCAAAGTGTAACAATATTTAGGGGCGATTTTTCAATAATATATTTTCAATAGCGCAAATAGTGAAGCTGTCAACTTGAGATATAAAGTTTTGAATTTGATTAAGACTTAAAAACGAAACTTTTTCGTCTTTATAGTGTACAGTATAGCCAATTGTATAAAAGGCGTTACAACCGAATGAATTATCAATGTAGTGAACGCCCGATAAATCGCACTCTAACTCTATTCTTGTATTTTTTCCTATAACATCTAAATTTTCAATAGTATTATCAATAGGTTTTCTTAGTTTTATCGTTTCACTATCACTATTGTATTTATGAAAAAACGCTTTTCTATCCAAATCAAACATATATTTAGCGTTTAATCTTTGAATCTCACTATCTATAATAGAATCTTTGAAGCGTTCCCAATTATCATATAATCCAATCGCAGAAATATGAAAATAAATCTCAAGTGTCAAGTTTAAACCAAGTGTATCAAGATAGTTCTTGCAGGAATTAAAAGCTGAGTTATCTTCAAGGCATAAAGCTTTTAACATATCAGCCTCAGTTTCCCAATCATCTATGCATAATAAATATTCTTTTCTAAGTCCAAATTCTCTAGCTATAATATCAAGTCTATCATTATCAAAAAAACGTTTTCCACGATAAAAATCACTAATTTGATGACCATCAGAATAATGAAGCAAGTTAGCCATATCTTGAGTTTTGTATCCACGTTTCATCGCCTCATATTTTATACGCTTTCCGCTAGTGGTAATATTTGAAGTTTTATTTTTCATTACATTTGCCCCCAATCGCAAGACTAAAACTAATAAATGTAATAAAAATTACAATGTAAGTTGGTATCGTAAAAGCGTATTACATTTATTACAATTATCATATCACGTGATAACAACAAAGGCAACTAATAAAACAAGATAAAAGAAAAGAGGTTAATGATGAGAAAGACAACTACCACAGAAAACGATTATAAAATTGCAGTGGATATTAACGGCTTGCAGTCTATGTTATCAGTAGGCAAGAATACCGCCTCAGAGGTTGGAGAAAAAGCAGGGGCGGTTATTAGATTAGGTAAAAGAAAACTATACAACGTAAAGAGGGTTGAAATGTATCTTGATAGTATTACCGAGGGGGTGTAATAGTTGGATAAAATAGAAAGATATATACCAATAGGTAAAGAGAACGCAATACATCAACGTGAACTTGCTGAGATAGTGGGCGTTAACACTAACAAGCTAAAGAAGAAAATCAAAGAGGCAAGGCTTGAGGGTGCAATGATATGTAGTAATGGTAACGGCTATTTTATCGCAGGGAATAAAGAAGAGGCTAGAACGTTCTATCACAGTATGAGAAAACAAGCCATAACACGTTTTAATAGTATAAAGCTTATAAAACGTAAGCTGAGAGAAATGGACGGGCAAATATCCCTATTTGACAATGTAGAGGGGGCGAAGCTTGAGTAAATACCAAAAGGGGAATTATTTTCAAGTACCCAATGCAATAGCAGAGGCAGGATTATCAATTGGGGCAAGAGGGCTTTATGACCATCTAAAATATCTTGAAAGTAGATTTAATCAAGATAAAGGGTTTACTCATACAGACGAACAATTAGCAGATGAATTAAAAACTTGTGATAAAACCATTAGAAAGTATCGCAATGAGTTAATCAATGCAGGGTTTATAAAATGGACGCAAGAGCATTTTATTACAAAAGATGGGAAAAAAAGTTGTCAAAAAGTAGGTTGTTTTGAGTTTATAAATGAGAATAACGCAATAAAGATACCGCCTAAAGATAAAACGCCTAATAGCAAAACTAATACCCCTAAGTGTAATTTTACCGAAAGAGAATATAACAGAGAAAATCTCGAAAAAGAATTATTTGCAAGGTCTCGAATATCATAGGGCAGACGGAAATATTTTCCGTTAGCAAGTGGAAATATTTTCCGTTACCAAGCGGAAATATTTTCCGCTGTAATAAATAAAGATGTAATAAAAAAAGATATATATAGACATATACCAAGAATCGGTAGGGGCATTTATAAAAATGAGTTTTGAAAGATGGAATAAATTAGTTGAAGATTCTAAACAATTAAAAGCTGAGAAGATAAAAAGCAAAGTGGCAGGAACTGAAAAGAATACAAGAAAAAAGAATACCAAAAAGGCAAGATAAAAGCCTACTCTTAATTGAGTAGGCTAGTATCTGACAAAATCGATAAAATAGAAAGATAGGTAAACTCTACAAATCATCATAATTATATTATAATGGTAAATTTTACGGCAAAATAAATATATCGTTTCGGGA
>JAKSOS010000100.1 GCA_024405475.1 Clostridia bacterium | reverse complement strand
TCTTTTATCGTGTCCGTGTATGTTTTAGCTGTGTAATAGTCGCGCACTATTTCTACGGTGTCTTTTATTACGATCGTGTCTAAATCTGGAACGTATCGAGTTTTTTCTGCAGGTATATATTTTTCTTTGTAGATGGGTATTTCCTTGTATATATAAACAGTATCTGTTTTTGTAGATTTTGTTTTTAAATGTTTTTTAATATCATTAAAAAGGAATAAATAAAATAAATCAGTTGTAAAAACTACAGCTGTTTTTAGGGTTTTAAGTATTTTTTTTCTTGCTGTTTCGGTCATTACTCAGCGTCTTTTAATACTTGCCAATGTCTTTTAGCGTAATCGTCGCCAAAATCTTCAATTTCTTTGTAGCCAGAATTTGTTAAAAAAGTTATTAGGGTTTCTGTTATAGTGTTGTTGTGTATTCTTCCGTCTTTTTCTACTGTAATATGCAAACCGTCTTTTACCTTATAAATTTTTTCTCCAACTTTTACGCCGTCTATGTTGTAAATTTTTTCATTAGGTTCGGCATATACTATTTGTGTTATAGGTTCTTGTCCGTCTATTTTTAAATCTTCCTCTGCTTTTGCTGGTATTCTTTTAGAAGTTTTGTTTTTTACAGCAGCCTTGCCAGCATAAACTTGTATTATAGCAAAAAGAATCGCTATAGAAAACAAAATAAGAAACGGTTTAGAACTTTCTATTTTTCTGCAATAGTTTATAGATAAAACAGAAAAAACTAAAAAAGCGTCGGTAAAATAAAATAGATTCATGTTTTTATATTTTTAATTTAGTTTGTCTTGGTCCTGATTTCGCAGCTTTCTTTAGCGCTTCGCCCCATGTCATTTTTTTATACTTCTGGCTTGCTGCCTTTGCTGCTTTACAAACGTTCTTTTTACCTTTTTGTTGTGCAATTTCCTTTTTTAATAAACGTTGGTAGTCTTTTTTACTGTCTTGTAAAATATCGCTTGCAATTTTACTTATTTTAGTAATATTCTTCATAATTATTTATTTAAAGTTTTGTTGATTAGTTTAAATAATTTGTCGGCTGTCGGCTTAATCTTTTTAAATTCTGCTTTTTTGATATACTGCCAGTTGTTCTTGTATTCGTAGATCTCTATTTCTTTAGCTAAATACTGGTTGCTTTCGAACAGATGGGCAAAATACACTTCACAAAAGCGTGCAAAAATTTCAGTTCTTTGCAAGTAATAGCCTTTGGCAGCGGCGAATCTCTTTTCTAAGTTTGTTTCGGCTTTTGGGTTTGCGTTTCTAATTTTTTTGTAGCCGTCAGTATTTGCGCAAAAATCAACGATTTTGTTAACAAACGTTCTTAATGGCCCGCCAGTGTTTTCGGGAATTGTTAAAGCTGTGCTGCTTCCACCGGATAGAAAAGCGTATCTTCTATTTTGGTCAACGTATGCGCCTAAATTATAATCTAAAGCGTGGCCGTATTCGTGTGCCAAACAGCCTGCACCTTGTTTTTTTGTTAGGTTTATCATGTTGTTAACAGGTTCAAAATGAGCGGCCGCTCCCTTGCTTCCGCGAGCTCCAAACGCTAAACCTACGTTTCCGTCGATCCCTATATTTTTGCCAAAAACCTTTTCAAGATCATTCAGACACGAAGCTGCAGCTAAAACGTGGTCTATACGTTCGGCTTGGTTCAGCCATTGGCCAAACTCAAAGCCTTTTAGATTGTAGTAGTCCATGAGTTTAAGCACTTGTTCGTGGCTAACTCTTACATCTGGAGCGCCTGCTAATTTTCTGTTACCGTTATACACCGTCTTAATATATTTTTCCGCTCTTAAACATTCCCACCAGCGCGACTGTTTGCCGTTTTTGATTGGGTTTGTTTTTGGGTTATAATACAGATCTATAATTTTTTCCATGACTACTTCGTAATTTTATTTGGTTTAGGAATAGATATATTTTTTACCTTGCTTGCTGTTGTTGACTAAAACTAACTCGCTTTTTGATAGTTTTGCTACTGGTGTTTTTAATTTCATGGTAGTATTTTTTAATTAAACTCTTTTTGGGCAATCGTTATTAAAACACGCAAGTTTTTCAAGCTTTTCTATTCTTGCTTCCATGTTTTCTATTGACTTGTTTAAATTCTCGATTCGTTCTTTGTATAGTGTTTCCACAGCGCTAATAGCTTCTATTTCGCGCAGCGTTTTTAACTGTCTATTTTGAATAAACTGCAAAATATTACCCCCGCCAAAAATAGCGGCAAGATATGGTAGCAACTGTTCGAGCAAATCTTTCATGTTATTTTCGTTTTTGTGTGAATAAAGTTACTATTAAAGCTGTTAAAGATATAACGCCAACTATTAGAGCTATAGGCCACACTCGCTTGCAATCACTGCGCAAAATTTCAACGCTGCCAGTAAATTTTTTTGTTGTTGGTTCGCCATCTGCGCCAACGTAGTACATACAGCTTGTTTCGTCTGCTTCGAAAAACAATATTTCCGCATCGCCTTTAACGTATTTTTCTGCGCAAAACGTTGTTTTTGCTGGTATTAAAACCTTGCTTTGTGATATATACGATCCGCAAGCGTAGCTATCTACACTTAAAATTATATCTTTTTTGGTTTCGTATCTATTAAATAGATTTTTTAAGATTCCTTTTTTCATAGTCT
>JAKSOS010000010.1 GCA_024405475.1 Clostridia bacterium | reverse complement strand
AAAAGAACATAGCGCAAGGCTATGTTCTTTTTAGTTGGTTTAAGTAGACGGGATTTCTTCTTGCCTTTTTCAAAGCATTTTCTTTTATTCCTTCTTTTGCTTTGAAAAAGTCTTCGGTCACCGCTAAAACAGTCCACAGGACTGTTTCTTAACGCTGTTTCAAATCCCGCCACAATTTCTTTAACCAAAAAGAACATAGCGCAAGGCTATGTTCTTTTTAGTTGGTCGGAGTGACGGGATTTGAACCCACGGCCTCTTGGTCCCGAACCAAGCGCGCTACCAACTGCGCTACACCCCGTTTTTACCCTTGCATTTTAGCAAGGGATTTCTTTTTTATTTTCTATTTACACCTGTTGCTATTGCTGCTTTTTTAACTGCCTTTGCAACTGCTACGGCAACTCTCTTATCAAACGGTGCAGGAATTATATAATCTGCTTTTAATTCCTTTTTAGAAACAAGACTTGCAATAGCGTTTGCTGCTGCTATCTTCATTTCTTCGTTGATATCTTTTGCCATACAATCTAATGCACCACGGAAGATTCCCGGAAATGCCAAAACGTTGTTGATTTGATTTGGAAAATCACTTCTGCCCGTTCCAACAACTGCCGCACCTGCTTTTATTGCTAAATCAGGCATAATTTCAGGTGTTGGATTTGCCATAGGCATAAGTATTGCACCTTTATTCATACTCTTTACCATTTCTTCGGTAACAAGCCCCGGAGAAGAAACGCCTACGAATATATCTGCGCCTTTTAATGCGTCTGCCAAAGTGCCTTTCTTTTTAGACTTATTTGTAAAGTTTGCAATCTCTTCTTTAGAAGGATTCATACCTTCTTTTCTGCCCTTGTAAATGATGCCGTTTCTATCGCACATTACAACGTCTCTTGCACCCATTTTTATCATGAGTTTTGCTATTGCAACGCCTGCTGCACCTGCGCCACTGAATACTATTGAAACGTCTTCCCACTTTTTGCCAACGAGTTTTAACGCATTGATTGTTGCTGCAACGCATACAACTGCCGTACCGTGTTGATCATCGTGGAAAATAGGAATATCTACTTCGGGATCTTCTTTCAATCTCTTTTCAATTTCAAAGCATCTTGGTGCGGAAATATCTTCTAAATTAACGCCACCGAAACTACCTGCTAAAAGTTTTACCGTTTGAACGATTTCATCTACGCTCTTACTTCTAACGCATAGCGGAATTGCATCAACGTTGCCAAACGTCTTAAATAAAACGCACTTACCTTCCATAACAGGCATTCCTGCTTCCGGTCCGATATCGCCCAAACCTAAAACTGCCGTGCCGTCCGTGATAACTGCAACCGTGTTGCCACGGCCTGTTAACGTGAAAGATTTTTGATAATCTTTTTGAATTTCCAAACAAGGTTTTGCTACCCCCGGAGTATATGCCAAAGATAAATCTTGTCTGTTTTCTACCTTTACTTTGGAAACGACTTCAATTTTGCCTTTCCATTTTTCGTGTAATTTTAATGATTCTTTTAAGTAGTCCATATGATTTCCTTCTTAACTATATAGATTATTTATTGCCGTAAAAAGTTTTATAGATAGCACCTATACATTTTTCGTAATCGGAATTTGCCACGCCTATTATGATATTAAGTTCGCTTGAACCTTGGTCTATCATTTTAATATTTATGCCTTCGTTTGCTAAAGCACTGAATATTTTTGCTGCCGTTCCTGAACGGCGTGCCATACCATGACCTACCGTCGCTATCAACGAAATGTTTTCTATTACGTGAATATAATCAGGGCTGACGTTTTCTCTTATTTCGTTTACGATATCAGAAAGCACCCCATCTTTTAATTGATTGCTTGCCAAAACTACTGACAACGTATCAATGCCACTCGGAACGTGCTCCACGCAAATTCCGTAATGCTCTATAACCGAAAGCACTCTACGAATAAAGCCGACTTCGGAGTTCATCATAGATTTTTCTATTGACAAAACGGTGAAGTTCTTTTTTCCTGCAATACCCGTTATAACGTTATTTCCTTCGGCAATATATTGTTCGCTCGGAACAATCATTGTGCCTGCGTCTTCAGGCTTAAACGTGTTCTTTATGTTAATAGGAATTTTATCTTTCTTTACAGGGAATATTGCTTCTGCGTGCAATACTGACGCCCCCATATAAGATAACTCCCTTAATTCTTGATATGATATTTGCTTTATCGTTTGTGAATCGGGAACAATTCTCGGATCGCATACCAAAAAGCCACTTACGTCAGTCCAGTTCTCGTACAAGTCTGCTTTTACGCCCCTTGCTATGATTGAACCCGTTATATCGCTTCCGCCACGACTGAAAGTTTTAATCTTACCTTCAAAGTCTTTTCCGTAAAAACCCGGAATTACAGCACGGTCAACTTTTTTCAATCTCGTTTTAACTTTATCGTCCGTATAGTCGTCGTTAAGTTTACCTTCGCTGTCAAATCTTACCATTTCGGCAGAATCAACAAACTCAAATCCCAAGTATTCCGAAATAACCCTTGCCGAAAGATATTCTCCCCTTGACGCCGTGAAATCTTTTGACTTGTTTTCTATTATTTCTTTCTCTGTTTGATCTAAGATTGATTCTATATCTAATTTTACCCCTAATTCACTCACTAAGTCAACAAATCTATCACGAATTAATGAAAAATATTTATCACATTTTCCGGTTTGTATCAATTCTTCATAACAACTATATAACGTATCCGTTATTTTAATGTCGTTTTTATCCCTTTTACCAGGGGCAGATACTACTATGTACTTTCTGCTTTCATCACTAAATATAATATTTTTTACCTTTTTTAATGCTTCGGCGTTAGCCATACTCGTTCCGCCAAACTTACATACCTTAATCATTTCTTATTATTCTTCCTTCAAGATAATATCTTTTTTCCACGCCTTCTCCCATTGAAAATGTCTTTCTCGGAAGCGCTCCGTTTTTTGAAACAAATCTGAATAAATCAGCCTTGTCTAACTTATCAAACAACACGCCGACCGTATCGCTTGATTTATCTACTAAATCTTTTATGTTTTTATCGCCGTGTACGTAATCAACTTCTCCGCCAAATGCGTTAATATATTCTTTTACGTACTCGTCAGTAGCCCTTATAACTTCGGGAAGGTCTAAATTAGCTTTCGTTTCAAAATATTTATTGCCGTTATATATCTTTAACTTTCCAGCTGATTTTTCCTTTAACCCCTTTATAAACTTTTCTCTATCTACACCTTTTATAAATCTATGAATCGGCTCAAAATATATGCCTTCGTCATAAATATTTACAAACTCTGCCAAAGCGTATCTTGCAGGGTGAGTTTCTCTTTCTTTCTCGGTCAGATTCTTCTTTACCTTTTCCCAGTGCGCTTTTGCCGTTGCCAAAGAGTGATTTCCGTCCCCAACCGCAAATGCAAACTTATCTATAGTGCCGTATTTTTTAACAAGCCTTTCTTCGCTTAAAAGATTACTAAACTTGTCTAAAACTTTTTGATAGTCCTTAACAAAATAGCCTTCTATTTTGCCACCGCCCATATTTAAGTCAAAGTCATACACCTTTTCTAACGTGTCCTTCTTTGAATATAAATCTTCGGTTATTTCCCTTTTCTCATCATCAAACAAAACCATTATGTGCGGAAATTCCATTTTGGCATTTTCCCTAATTTTTAATCTCGGTGGAATTCGCTCTTCAATAGTGCCTTCGGTTGAACGAATAAGCGCTTGACTCTTTTTAGCATATTCGTACTTTTCTAAATCTACTAATCCGATAAGTCCTATTCTCTTTTCAACGAACGGAGTTTTCCTTACCGTTAAAATAAAACCCTTTTGTAATTTCTTAAACACTCCGCCTTTAAGATATTCTTCTATATTTTTATTTATAGTTTTTATTCTTTGTTCCAAATTATCGTTTAAGTATATTTCAGGTAAAATTAAGTTTAATGCGCTCTTTTTGTTTCCCACGAGTTCTTTTAAGTTGTTCCAGTATTCTATTTCGCTTGTAAACTGGTCGCACGCAACGCACGAAAACGCCGTTAAATCTTCTACGTTCGGTAAAAGTATTTCACCTGCTAAAATTCCACATTCCATTTAATCACCTATATATTTACCATTATTGCCGAAATTATTGCAAGCACGAAAGATACCCCTATACTTATTGCAATAAAAGCACCTTTTTTCTTGTTTTGATTTTTATCAACAATTTTTACGTTTTTTTCTTCCATAATTCCACCTACTTTTTAGAAATTTGCAATTCCTTCCAGTAATATTCGGTCAAAACTTTCTTTAACGTTTCAAAATCTGCATATCTCGTTATTTTTCCTGCTTTCGCTATTGAAATAACGCCCGTTTCTTCCGAAACGATAAGCGAAGTAACGTCAATAGTTTCGGTAATTCCGATACCTGCCCTGTGTCTCGTTCCGAGTTCTTTCGGAATATTATCTACGTTTTGTGAAAGTGGCAAAAAGCAACCTGCCGCAACTATCTTCGTTCCGTTAATTATCATAGCCCCGTCGTGAAGCGGAGTCTTTGGAAAAAACACACTTTCAATAAGTGCACTTGATATTTCGCTATCGGTTTTTACACCGCTATCTATTATCTGACTCGGAATGTTTCCGGTGGATAAAACTATTATTGCACCTATATCGTTTTTTGACATATTTTGAAGGGACTTTATAATTTCGGAAATACAACCGTTTACCCTTTCTTCGTCATACGAGCGGAAAATATTTTTTCTCGTGTCTATAAACTTAAACATTTTTCTGGTGAGAATACTTCTCTTTATCTCTACCGAATATAAAATCGTGCAAGTTATTATTATTATTGACGGAATAATTAAAAACAGCATGCCAGACACGTTAAGCAATAAAATCAGTATTCCTCCCAACACACAGCTTATTGCAATAATGGCAACGACTTCGTCCGCATTGTTTTCAAGCAAAAATCTTATTATACAGAAAAATAAAATAAAAAATACAACCGCAGAAAATATAAACGCTAAAAGCGTGTTTGTATCTGCTTGTAAATTTTTCCAAAAATTTGCTAATTTATCAATCATATTTTTCCCCCTTTATTTTTCCGTCATTATCTTAAATACCGAATACCACATTGCTTCATATTCGTCTTTTTTGCCACTCTTTATAAAATAGTCCGCATCAGCTAACATATCAACTGCGTGCTTTAAAGCTCTTTTATTAAACTTTGCACTTTGCTCAATCGTCTTTTTCGCACCGTACTCTTGCATCGCTAACACAGAAGCAAACTCGCTTGCACTTTTACCGCTTATTCCTGCGTGAAGTAATTTTCTGAAATGATTATAAACGGAAGTTATTATCTTTTGCGGTGCATCACCTTTACTCAACATATCGGAAATAATATCTATTGCCAAATCAAATTTCTTTCTCGCAATATAATCGGTCATCTCATATATTTTATATTCCGAATCTTTTGAAACGAGATTGTTTATATCTTCTCTTGTAATAGTTCCTTTTGCGCCGACAAAGTCAATTAGTTTTTCGGTTTCTCTACTGATTCTCGTCATATCTGATAAACAATAATCTACGACGAGTTTTGCACACTCCATATCTATTTCAACTTTATTTGACGTGCATTCAGCCTTTACCCATTTTGCAAGAATTACACCTTCTTGCTTACCGCAATCCACAACGCAGACGTTTTCGTACTTTTTAAGCGATTCACATTTTTTCGCATTTATTATTATGAGTAAATCTTCCTTTGGCGGAGATAAAAGAAAATCTTTAAGTTCGCCCTTTATCTCGTCTGCCTTAGGATAAAACTCTCTGACCACGGTAAATCTCTTTTCACTCATAAAAGGAAATGCGTTAAGCGAAGAATAAAACTCTTCTCCTAAATTATCACCTTCAAACGTTTGAAGATTTAACGATGGCTCGGTTAAATATTTTTTTTTAAGGATTTGTAGGCCACGCTCGGAAAAATATGCGTCTTCACCTTCTAATAAGCAGATTGAAAAGTCTTCATTTTGGTCAACTTTATTTTTAAAATCCGTATATTTCAACCCCAAATCCCCCTTTTATTATATTTTAACACTAAAAGCAAATTATTGCAACATAAAATATCTTTATTATTTGGCTTTTTATTACTTTTTTTACCCTTGTTTTTTGTTAAAAAATGTTGTACAATATTCTTATGAAAAATTATAAGCGTTTTAAATTTGTTTTCACACCCATAATATTCACTCTTATTCTTATCGTAAATGCACTTTTAATTGCCGGAATTATTCTTAACGTTATCAACTTGACTAACTTTGACCAACTTTCAAGAATAATCCCCTGTTATATCTTTATCGTTTTAAGTGCAGTACTTATTATTCTTTCAATAAGTGCGTTGATAAAAAGAAACTATTTTTTAACAAGCGAATATATTGTTTTAAGGTTGGGGCTTATTAAACTTAAAACAAAATTAACGGAAGTAATTGAAATAAAGAAATTCAAAAATGCTCTCGTTATATATCTAAAAAACGAAAAGTATTTTTTAGTTTTAATTTCAGAAAGTGATTATAACGACTTTATTGCCGAAATTATAAAAAATAACGGCAATATAAATTATACTCAAGCGATAGAAAATTAAAAATTTTTTTAACCCGTTAAAAATTGTTGACAATATAAAAAAACAATAGTACACTTATGCTTGTAAAAAAATTATCCGGTAGGTAAGGCTACCATAGGGATACGGACTGCTGCCGCAAGTTAGTGGAGACACTATGAGATGGTTTCAACAGACTACGTCGAAAACAAGGCGTAATCCAACGCAGTTACACAGCCCTACGGAGCTAAAGCCAGAATGGTTGCTTAATTTGTTTTAAGTAAGAAAGCTTTACCCACCTTTTCGGTGGGTTTTTATTTTTTAAGGAGGTATGGTTTTATGGCTGAAATTGAAGAGTTAAAAGAAAAATTAACTAATCTCATTGAAACGAGAAACGTTAAAGAATTAAGAGAAACTATACTTGATTTTGAACCTGCCGATATTGCGGCATTTATGGAAGAAAATTTAAGCGAAAAAGAACAGTTGTACTTTTTTAGAAGACTTCCCAAAGAAGTTGCGTCTGACGTATTCATAGAAATTGATTCGGATACGCAAGAACAACTTATAAAAGCTTTTACCGATACCGAACTTAAAGAAGTTATTGACGATATGTTTATTGACGATACGGTTGACATCATTGACGAAATGCCTGCCAACGTGGTTAAGCGTATTCTTAAAAACTCCACACCGGAAGACAGAAAACTTATTAACGAGCTTTTAGAATATCCTGACGATTCTGCCGGCTCTATTATGACGACGGAGTATATTTCGCTCAAATCTTCTTCTACCGTAGGCGAAGCGTTTGAAAAAATCAGAAAAACAGGCATCAATAAAGAAACTGTTTACACCTGTTATGTTACGGACAACAAAAAACATTTAATAGGCGTTGCAACCGTTAAACACATGCTTTTATCAGACAAAGACGACACTATTGAAAGCATTATGAACGACAACGTTATTACCGTTGAAACAACCGAAGATAAAGAAGACGTTGCTATGAAATTATCTAAGTACGACTTCTTGGCTCTCCCCGTAGTAGATAAGGAAGGTTGTATCGTCGGAATCGTCACCGTTGACGACGCAGTTGACGTCTTACAAGAAGAAGCCACCGAAGATATGCAAAAGATGGCAGCTATTTTACCTACCGAAAAAGAATACTTAAAACAATCTATCGGCGATCTTTGGTTGAAGCGACTTCCCTGGCTACTTATTCTTATGATTTCAGCCACCTTTACGGGACTAATCATTAACAACTACGAAACGACGTTGAACAGTTTAAGCGTTTTGCTTTTTGCTTGTATACCTATGCTTATGGATACGGGCGGAAACGCAGGCGGTCAAGCGAGCGTTACCGTTATCCGTTCCCTTGCACTTGGAGATTTGGAATTTAAAGATATCTTTAAGGTTTTGTGGAAGGAAATAAGAGTTTCGGTTTTATTAGCTTTAACTCTTTCAATCGTTTGCTTTGGCAAACTTTATTTGATAGATAAACTTTTATTCGGTTA
Organism: Clostridia bacterium; assembly: GCA_024405475.1. Classification (GTDB taxonomy): domain Bacteria; phylum Bacillota; class Clostridia; order Christensenellales; family Borkfalkiaceae; genus UBA1259. Next base: position 15,827 of record JAKSOS010000010.1, on the reverse strand, counting down.
CAATTATACGACAAGACTTTGCTTTGTAGTTTCTCTATCTATGTTTGTAACCGTTGTCATCTCAAAAATCGTAGGCTGTTTGCTTCCGCTTCTTGCTAAAAGAGTTAAACTTGACCCTGCAGTCGTTGCATCTCCGTTTATTACAACTATCGTTGACGCACTTTCACTTTTAGTTTATTGCAATATCGCAGTTGCCCTTTTAGGTTAAAACTTAAACTAATAAAAAAAGCGATACCGTTTTGGTATCGCTTTTAATTTTGTTTTTTACTTTTTTTCTAACAATTCTTTTATCTGTTTTAATAAATCTTCGGTAGATGGATTATCTATTTTTTCTTGTTCTTCTTTTAATTTTTCTTCTTGCTCTATTCTTGCTTTTTCTTCTGCTATTAAAACTTTCTTTTTCTCTTTATACTCTTTAACTTTCTTAATGTCGGTTATTTTTATTCCCTGTGCTTTTAATTCTTTTTTATCTTCTTTTGTAAGTTTGTTTTCTTTACATTTATCTTTTAATTTTAATTCGCTTTTTTGAATACTGTTAAACGATTTAACAATTAAAAACAAAACGAACGCTATCAATAAAAAGTTAATTATAGCAGAAATAAATGCGCCCCAGTTTATGTATATCGCATTAGACAAATCACTTGACGAGCCTACTAAAAAAGTATAAACGCTATCAAGATTTCCGTTTTTACCACCGCAAATATAAATAATCCAGTTGATAAACGGTTGCAAAATGTTTGAAGTTAACGCTGTAACTATTGCCGTAAATGCGCCACCTATAATAACGCCGACGGCAAGGTCTAAAACGTTTCCCCTCGTAATGAACTCCTTAAATTCCTTAAAAAATTTTTTCATCTTATTTTCTCCTTAGTTTTTTATTTACTATTTTTTTTACGATTTTACATTTTTTGGGCGACAAATAATTCAATTTATTTATCTCTTCCATTTTAACCCCCTGTTATAAAAGAAGCAATACTCATAATAATAAGATAAATATAAAACACCTTGTAGTTCGCTTTTTTTATCACTCTAATCATCTTCGTGATTGCTATGTATCCGCAAACGCTTGCCGAAATAATTCCAAATAGCAAGGGGATTATCTGTATATCTACAATCTCTCCGTTTTTAATCGTTTTTATACCTTCTAACATTACTGCCGAAAGAATTATAGGAATACTCATTAAAAAAGTAAAATCAGCATTTTCGTTTTTTTCTAATTTTGCTATCGTTCCGAAAGCAAGCGTCGTTCCGCTTCTTGATAGCCCCGGAAAAATTGCTAATGCCTGACCTATCCCCATTGTAATAGACGATTTGAAATCTATTTTTCTCGTAAGAAGGTTGGACTTTTTCTTGCAAAAATTTTCAGTTAAAAACAGTTCTAATGCCGTGAGTAAAAACGTTATTCCTATTAAATAAGTTTTGTTTGAAAACAATAAATCTAAATCAAAAAAACACGACGCCGTCAACCCTATTATGCCTGCGGGAATTGTCGCCAAAATCAAATAAAACAATTTATCAAACGGCTTTTTGAATAGCGAAATTATTTGTTTTTTATAAACAATTAAAAGCGGAATTAGAGTTCCGAAATGAAGCATCACGCTATAAAACAAAACGTTGTTTTTTATGCCAAACCATCTCTCTAATAAAATTAAATGCCCACTACTTGAAATGGGCATAAACTCCGCAAACCCCTGCACTGCACCAAGTATTATTGCTTGCCAGATTTCCAAGATAAGTTCTCCCCGATTTTTCCATTAACGAGAGCAATAAATTCCTTTACAGCCACCGTCATATTTTCATCTTTGGGAAGAGCTAATCCTATTGCCCTTGAAGGAAGGGTCGGATTTGTTTTTATTTCTTTTAACGTTCCTTGTTCTAATTCTTTTAATACAAACTCTCTCGGAATACAAGCAATGCCGAGACCGTTTTTTGCAAGTTCCGTCATCAGTTCCAAACTTGCAATTTCAATTTCCGGTTGCAAATGCACACCTTGAAGATACGCATAAGATACGATAGCCTGCCTTGTTGCCGTTGAAGATTCAAGCATTAAAAGTGGATAATCTTGTAAACGTTTTAATTCAACTTCTTTTTCCGTTAAGTCAAAAAACTTTTCGTTGCAAACAAATGTATCGTGAAGTTGCATAACGGAGTCCATAAGGTTTATCTCCCTATCGTCTATAGGAAGATTTACAAACCCTATATCGCCTTTTTTATCTTTTAATAACGCAATAGTTTCCGTTGAAGTTCTGTTGTGCAAAGTTAAACTTACGTCAGGAAACTTCTCGTGATACTCTTTTATTATGGGTAATAAAAAGTGAGTGCTTACCGAGTCCGATGCGCATATTCTTAAAAATCCGGTTGCATTTTCTTTTGCACCGCTGAATTTCTTTTCGGCATTGTCTAAAAGATTTATCGCCTGTTCAACTTCGGCAATAATTTGCTTACCACCCATTTCAGACAATTCCATACCCTTATGCGTTCTTATAAATAAAGGTCTATTAAGTTCTCTTTCTAATTGCTTGATTGCCTGCGATACGGCAGGTTGCGAAATATATAATTCTTCCGCCGCCTTTGTTAAACTTCCGCATCTTGCAACCGTGCAAAATACTCTATATAATTCTAAGTTTACCATATATTACCAAATTAAAATAATAAAGACTTGTTTCCTATAAATAACCTTTTGAACGAAATTAACCTTTCGGTTATTGAGTTCAAAATCTTAAGTAGAAACGCAGTTGATTAAGATGAAGATGCTCTTCCTTTGCAAATAAAGTCATATTCGCTTAATATACAAGGCTCACGAAAGATTTTGGACGAAATTAACCTTTCGGTTATTGAGTTCAAAATCTTGAGTAGAAACGCAGTTGATTAAGATGAAGATGACTTTATTTCCCGACGCAAAACTTTGAAAATATATTGTTTATTATTTCTTCCGTTGCAGTTTTGCCCGTTATCTCTCCGAGTTTTTCCCAAGCACATTTTACGTCTATTGAAATTATATCTAAGGGTTCGCTATCTATAACGTTTAATGCAGAAAGGAGTTTTTCTTTTGTATCTAAAAGTGCTTCGTAGTGTCTTTGTTCGCACAAAAACTCTGCATTATAATCTACCTTTCCAACCGTTTTATCAAATAAAAGATTTTTTAACTCTTCTATATTTTTTTCTTCTTTTGCCGATATGTATATATCTGCCCTATCATCTAAAATATATTCTTTATCTATCTTATTTATAGCAAAAATTATGTTTTTATCTTTTACGATTTCGTAAATACTTTCATCTTCTTCGGTTATATTTCCGCCGTCAACGATAAACAAAACTATATCGGCGCTTTCCACCATTTTTTTAGACATTTCAACGCCAAGAGATTCTATCTTATTATCAGACTCTCTGATTCCTGCGGTGTCGGAAAAATTAAACCTTACTCCGTTTATATCAATACTGCCTTCAACTATATCACGAGTTGTCCCTGCAATATCAGAAACTATTGCTTTATCGTAAGACAAAAGCGAATTCAATATTGAACTTTTACCTGTGTTCGGCTTTCCGCAAATAGCAACCTTAACGCCGTCTTTAATAACTCTGCCAACGCTGAACGTTTTGATAAGTTTATCTACTTCGCTTAAAACGTTATTTAAGGACTTTTTTACCTTTTCGGTAGAAGTGCTTTCTAAATCTTCTTCGGGGAAATCTATATCAACGTCTATTTGAGAAATTGCATCAAGCAACTCGTTTTGAAGCTCGGTAATTTTGCCGTTTAACTTTTCTCTATATAATGAATACCCTGCCTTTACCCCACCGATAGACTGACTGTTAATCATATCAATAAGCCCTTCTGCAGAAGAGAGTGAAAGTTTGCCGTTCATAAACGCACGCTTTGTAAACTCTCCGTTTTTAGCAAGTCTTGCCCCGTTATTTAAAATATTTTTCAATATTCCTTTTGTAATGGCAAGCCCACCGTGAGAGTGAAATTCAACGGTGTCTTCTCCCGTAAAACTTTTAGGTGCTTTAAAATAAACGCAAAGTCCGAAGTCCTTAAAATCATCGCCTTCTATTTCGCCTGCGTACATTTTGTTAGGTTCAAAATCCGAAACTTTGATTTTACCGACAGGGCTAAAAATTTTTTCGGCAACCTTTAACGGAGAATCTCCACTTATTCTAATAACCGCAACACCAGCAGGCGCTAGCGCTGTTGATATTGCGGCAATATTTTCACTTATCATTTATTTTATCCTTTAATTAAAATTCGTCAAACGGGTCGCCCGGATCTTCTTTATTTTTGCTATCCTTAAATTCCTTAAAAGGCGACTCTTCTTTTAACTCTTTATCTTGATTATTATTTACGTTATAATTTTCTGCGTTATAGTATCTTGCCCTAACGTAATCCGCATAAGAAATTTCTTGTTTGTTCCTTATTATAAACACAAATATCGGGAACAATCCGAACACGGAAAGAATTGATGCGACGATATAACTTTGTGGCCAGAACTTTCTGAATATCGCAACGTAAAAGGAAATGTGAATTACAGAAGATACTAACCTTATCGGCAAATTGACGTAATTTAATACAAGCATCGTTACGTTAAGCCATTTTACATCAAAATGATTTACCATATTAACTGCCGAAACGTACATCTGCCCTTCTTGTTCAAAAAATCTTATTTCTTCTCCGCCTTGCAAAAAGTATAAAACGAACGGTGCAAAGTCAAAGAAATTACCAAGAAATATTATTACTTCTTTTACAACGAAAACAAGCGCAAACCAAAAGGCAAACTTCTTAAACGAAAATCCGAAAAGATTAAACTCGGGAACGAGTTTATACGCAGGAAATACCCATAAAAAAGGAATCCACGCAAAGTACGCTTTATTTATATTTCTTACCTTTGCAAGTCTATATATCGCTATTGAACGAAATGCGTAAAACGTACCGATTACGCCTAAAAATAAAATAAATAAAATTACAGTAACTGCCATAGGCATCGTAGAAATTTCCACGCCGTCTATTATCGTTTGCAAACCATTTTTCGTTAAAACTAATTCCATTATATCCCCTATATAAAACTATATTAGTATGCTCTCGCAAAAATAACTTTGTGCTTCGCTTCTTTTCCGCAAATAGCGCACTTACAAGGAACGCCTTCTTCGTCACACATAACTCTTGCGGTTGCTTGTGCAACTTCTTTAACCTTGTCTTCACATTCTCTGCAACCGCACCAGCCTGCTTTAACAAAGTTTTTCCCTTCAACGCCTTTTAATATACCATCTAAACTGTCTGCTTCAACAATTTTCTTATCTCTTCTTGCCCTTGACTTTTCAAGCATATCTTTTTGAATCGTCGTAAGCAAATTGTTAACGTCGTTTTCTATCGTATCCAAACTGATATTAGATTTTTCTAACGTATCACGGCGCATAATAACGGCTACGCCGTTTTCAATATCTCTCGGTCCTATTTCCACACGGATAGGAACACCTTTCATTTCCCATTCGTTAAACTTCCAGCCCGGTGAAGATTCTCTCATATCTATTTCGGCTCTTATGCCTGCATTAACTAGTTTATCTCTTAACTCAATAGCCTTTTCGTTTACTCCGCCCTTATGTGCCGCAATAGGAATAATGATAACTTGAATAGGTGCAACTTTCGGTGGCAATACCAAACCTCTTTGGTCGCCGTGCGCCATAATTAAACCGCCTATCATTCTCGTTGAAGTTCCCCACGAAGTAGTGTATCCGTATTTTTGCGCACTGTCTTTATCTAAATATTTAATGTCAAACGCCTTTGCGAAGTTTTGACCTAAATAGTGAGACGTGCCGATTTGTAAACTCTTTCCGTCAAGCATCATTGCTTCTAAACCGTAAGTTGCAACTGCACCTGCAAATTTTTCCTTTTCGGTTTTTCTACCCGTAAATACGGGAATTGCCAAAGTTTCTTCCATAAATTGTCTGTAAACTTCAAGCATTCTTAAAGTTTCTTCTTGTGCTTCTTCTTCGCTAGCGTGAACTGTATGACCTTCTTGCCATAAAAATTCACTCGTTCTTAAAAACGGACGAGTCGTCTTTTCCCAACGCATAACGTTGCACCATTGATTCATTATTACAGGTAAATCTCTGTAAGATTGAATCCACTTTGAATACATAGTTCCGATTATAGTTTCACTCGTAGGTCTTATTGCCAAAGGTTCTTCTAATTTTGCGCCACCTGCGTGAGTTACTACCGCAACTTCAGGAGCAAAACCTTCTACGTGCTCTGCTTCTTTTGTAAAAAAGCTCATAGGAATAAGTAATGGAAAGTATGCGTTTTTAGAGCCTGCTTTCTTAAATCTATCGTCCATATCTTTTTGAATATTTTCCCAAATGGCATAGCCGTAAGGTCTTATAACCATAGTTCCTTTAACAGGGCCGTAATCTACGAGTTCGGTTTTTAAGACTACGTCGGTATACCATTGTGCAAATTCGTTTTCAATATCTGCTATTTCTTTAACAAACTGTTTGTTGTCCATAACGCTCTCCGTTTCTATATATGTTATATTTTTATCTATTATAATTAAAACACTAATAGGGTTAAAAAGTCAAGTTTTTTATAATATTTTACTCAAATACCCCTAAAAAAGGCTTGAAAATAAACGCACGTTGCTATATAATATAGGTATTGAATTTATTTGCGAAATTCATTTTCGCTTTTAGGAGGATATTTATGGAAGACTTAAAACAACTTACCGTAAACGCTATCAGAGTTTTATCTGCTGAAGCTATCCAAAAGGCTAATTCAGGTCACCCTGGTATGCCACTTGGCGCTGCACCGATAGGCTACGCTACGTTTACTAATATGACTTTCAATCCGAAAGATACTGCGTTTGACAACAGAGATAGATTCGTTCTTTCTGCAGGTCACGCTTCTATGCTTGACTACGCTTTATATTATCTTTTCGGATTTGGTCTTAAAAAGGAAGATATAATGAATTTCCGTCAACTCGGAAGCCGTACGGCAGGACACCCTGAATACGGTGTATGCCCAGGCGTTGAAACTTCTACCGGTCCATTAGGTCAAGGCATTGCTAACGCCGTTGGTATGGCTATTGCAGAAAACTATCTTGCCGAAAAATTCAACAAAGAAGGATTCCCTATCGTTGACCACTACACCTACGCTCTTTGCGGAGACGGTTGTATGCAAGAAGGTATTGAAAACGAAGCAGCATCACTTGCAGGTTCACTTAAACTCGGCAAGTTAATCGTTTTCTACGACGATAACGATATTACTATTGAAGGTAGCACGGATATTACATTTAACGAAGACGTTGGTAAACGTCACGAAGCATTAGGTTGGCAAGTTATCAAAGTTAAAGATGCTAACGACCTCGGTGCATTAAACAGAGCAATTAAAAAGGCAAAGGCTGAAAAGGAAAAACCATCTCTCATTATCGTTAAATCTGAAATCGGTTTCGGTTCACCTTTACAAGGCAAAGCAAGTTGCCACGGCGCTCCACTCGGCGAAGAAAATCTTGCTATATTAAAGAAAAACTTAAACTGGAATTACGCTCCGTTTGAAGTTCCCGAAGAAGTATTTAAGCACTGCAAGAGATTTGCTAACAAAGGCAGAAGAGCAGAAAAGGCTTGGAAACTTTTATTTAAGGATTACGAAGCAAAATATCCGGAACTCGCTAAAGAATATATCGCATGGAAGAAAAATCAACTTCCTGATTTGAAAAATATTGACGAACTCTGGGCGTTTGAAAAGGACGATGCAAGTAGAGGCTATGGCAACACGGTATTAAACAAACTTGCAAAATACGTTCCTAACCTTGTTGGCGGTTCTGCCGACCTTGCCCCTGCAAATAAGACGAACATTAAAGAACGTGGAAATTATTCCGCTACCGAAAAAACAGGTTCTAATATGCACTTCGGTATCCGTGAACACGCTATGGCTGCTATTTGCAACGGTATGTATTTACACGGTGGCTTACTCCCATACTGTGCAACGTTCGCAGTTTTCTCCGACTATATGAAGAACGCAATGAGAATGTCTGCTATTATGGAAATCCCTGTAACGTACGTTTTAACACACGATTCTATCGGCGTTGGCGAAGACGGTCCTACACACCAACCTATTGAACATTTAGCAGGCCTTCGTGCTATGCCTAATATGAGAGTTTATCGTCCTGCAGACGGCAGAGAAACAACTGCTGCTTGGATTAGCGCCGTTACAGGTAAGAATCCATCTTGTCTTGTATTATCTCGTCAAACTCTTCCTATGTTAGAAGGCACAGGTAAAGACGCATTCCGTGGTGGTTACGTATTAAGAGATAGCAAAAAGACTCCTGATTTGATTTTAATCGCTACAGGTTCCGAAGTTGGTCTTGCTGTTAACGCAAGAGAAGAACTCTTAAAAGAAGGTATTGATGCAAGAGTAGTTTCTATGCCTTGCGTAGAAGACTTTGAAGCACAATCTGAAAAATATAAAGAAAGCGTTCTTCCAAAGAAAGTCAGAGCAAGAATCGCTATTGAAGCAGGCGCTAAAGACGGCTGGTATAAATACGTTGGTCTTGACGGTGCTGTTATCGGTATGGACGGATTTGGTGCATCTGCACCTGCTAAACAACTTTTCACAAAGTTCGGTTTCACAACTGAAAAAGTAGTTGAAGTTGCTAAATCAATCTTAAATAAATAATTAAGAAAAATTAAAAGCCGTTCGCAAATGCGAACGGCTTTTTTTATTGTCTTTTTAACCCTTAAAATATCCAATGTTTTTCTCCGCTTTTCCATTAAACGAAAAATTACAAATAGATGCAACAAGGTCATAAATTCCTAATGTGATTATACCCAAAAAGAAATATGCACATGTTCTTGATTTCCAACCTTCAGGTTTTAGGTTAGTATGATTAATAATAAAACTACCTAAAAATCCTAGAAAAAAAGTCAATAAAAACCTTACTAAATTATTACTGTCTTTCATATAAACACCCTCCCTTCTTTAGTAAAAATATAGAATATTCTATATTTTTCTAAATTATAACATAGAATTTTCTATAAGTCAACAATTTTATAGAATTTTCTATACAATAAATAGTATATTGTTTATGTAAGGGTGGATACTACTTTTAACAAGGTAGTGATTTAATTATGAATGAAAAAACTATTGAGTTTAAGGAAATTTTGCGTTCTTTACTTAAAGAACTAGATTTAACTCAAACTGCTTTTGCTTTGGCTATCGGAGTAAAACAAAGTCAAGTATCTGAATGGTTATCTGGAAAAGCCAAACCAGGTTATGATAATTTACAAGCAATGGCAAAAGAATTAGATGTTAATACTAATTATTTATTAGGTTTAGAAGATTAAATTTTATATAAAAACAAAAAACCGTTCGCAAATGCGAACGGCTTTTTTAATTGTCTTTTTATATTATGTTTGATCCTTCTTCGGCTTTTTTATTGTTTATATCGCTTAATTTCTTTAACTCGTAGAACTTGCCTTTCTTGTCCATTAACTCGTCATACGTTCCGATTTCTGCAATTTTACCTTCGTCCATAACAACGATTCTGTCTGCATCACGAATTGTTGAAAGTCTATGCGCAACGATAAACGTCGTTCTTCCGCTTATTGCAGACGATATTGCTTTTTGTACGTGATATTCCGAAATATTGTCAAGCGCAGACGTCGCTTCGTCTAAAATTAAAATCTTTGGATTTCTGATTAACGCTCTCGCTATCGTAATTCTTTGTTTTTGTCCGCCAGAAAGTTTATCTCCGAGCTCGCCTATTTGTGTATTAAGTCCGTCAGGCAAATCATCTAAAAATTCGTTTATATTTGCCATTTCAACAGCCTTTTGTAGTTGTTCTTCGGTATAAGTTTCTAATCCATAAGTTATATTTTCTCTTATCGTACCTGCAAACAAAATACTGTTTTGCGGAACAACCGACAAGTGATGACGATATTCCGATAAGTCAAGTTCCGTCATAGATTTATCGTCAACTTTAACCTTTCCTTTCGTAGCAATAAGCAAGCCGATAATTAAGTTCATAATGGTTGACTTTCCGCTACCTGACGCTCCTACAAACGCTACGCACTCGCCCTTATTTACCTTTAAGTTAAAGTCTTTTATTACGTAGTCTTTACAGTTCGGATACATATAAGAAACGTTTTCAAATTCAATATTTCCTTCAATACCCGGAATACTCTTTTTGCCGATATTTATTTCAACGTCTTTAACGTTCATTATTTCAGAAACTGACGCCAAACCTTCAAACCCACGGGTTATTTGTGGCATTTGATTTACCATTGCCGTTATATAACTGCTTATCGTTGAAAACATTGATTGATACAATACTATATCGCCTATTTTGATTTTTCCCTTTAATGCAAGTATTGCACAAAAGACTAAACATATTGCCGATAAAAGTTGATTTACAACCCAACTCCACGCTCCGAAATACCCCAAGGTCTTATCCATTTTATGACCGGATCCTTGCAACTCTATTATAGATTTTTGCAAAGAATTATTTTCAACTTCTTCTAATCCGTGTGCCTTCGTTACGGCAACCATATCAAGCATCGTCGTGAGTTTTGTACTCATTTTTTCGGTGTCTATTCTGTATAATCTGTTTCTTTTTCTTATAGTTTTTCTAAATACAACGCCTAAAAATACGTTTATCGGAATAACTAAAATATAGAATATCGCTACGTATCCGTTCTTAAAACACGCTATGATAAATGCAACGGCTGCACCTATAATATTAGGAATAACTCCGTACATTAAACAGTGGAATAACTCGTCAATAGAATCGGTATCTTTTAAAAACTTTGATTGAATTTTTCCCTTTCTTAATTCCTTATGATACGTAATGGAAAAACTTTGCAACTTCCTTACAACCGAACTCTTTATCGCCGCACTGTTGCTTCTTAACATCTTACTCGTAATTTTATATCTTAAATACGTCGTTGGAACGTTTTGCAAAATTACAACGAGTATAATGACGGCGTTTATTATTATTTCTCTCCAAATCTCGCTACTTATTTGTCCCGCTCCGCTTACCGTTTCCGTAACTATATTTATAATGTTTGCAGTTAGTAATGGAGTTACCCAAACAGGCGCACCCTGTATAACGTAAAGCAACGTTGAAATAATTATTACGAAAATATTACGCTTTACCAACTTTGAAAGAAAATGATTTTTCGTCTTTTTCCCATTTTCTTCTTCTGTAAAAAGATAATCATAATTAGGAATTATGTTTTCACTTCTTTTTACTTTTTTTGCTTGTGCCATTTTTCACCCCCACAAAACAAAAAGCGTTAACCTTAATCGGTTAACGCCTAAACGTAGTCTAACACTTATTTATTTTTATGTCAATGCTTTTTCTAATTTATTTTTAGAAATTTTAACAATCCTTCAATTCCCCTTGTTATATCTAAAAACGTCCCCTCAAAATCCCCCGTCCACCAAGGGTCTGAAACGTCTTTACTATCACAAGTAAAATCTAAAAGTTTATATATTTTCTTTTCATTGTCGCCCCCGAAAATCTTTAACATATTAACGATATTCCTATCGTCCATACCTATAAAATAATCGTATTTTTCGTAGTCGTTTTTTAAAAGCTTTTCGGCTCTCTTTTTTGAATAGTCTATATTTAACCTGTCTAAAATTTTTGCCATCGGCGGATATATGGGATTGCCTAATTCTTCACTACTCGTCGCACTTGATTTTACGTAAAAATCATTTTCTTTCCCCAAATCTTTTAACCTATCCTTAAACAAAAATTCGGCTAACGGACTTCTGCAAATATTGCCGTGGCATACAAACATTATTCTTTTCATCTTACTTTTTTATCTTTACCCTTTTTAAGTGAGAACCTTTATATACTAAGTGATAATCTCTCTTTCTTTTTTCCTTTATGTCCGAAATAAAAATTCTTAAATCTTCTATAACGCCGTAGTTTCTTTTATCTAAAATCCAGTCAAAATCTTTAAACGCTACAACCCCTTCACTCGTTTTATAATCATACTTTTTTATATCAAAACTTTTTGGAAGATTTACTACGAAAGCATAACTTATTTGCTTATCGTAATTCCATGTAAAAGTTGATAATAACTTCGGATTTTTAATATCTATTCCGCTTTCTTCTTTTACTTCTCTAATGCAAGCTTTTATAGGGCTTTCGTTTTCTTCTACTTTGCCACCGACGGCGTTCCACAACCCCATAAACGGAGATTTATTCCTGTTTATCATTAAAACTTTTTCGTCTTTAATCACAAAGCACATCACTGCTTCTTTTGCTATTTTTTCCATACCTATATTTTATTTGTTTTTATATTTATTGTCAACAATATTGTATTTTTTATTTTCTAAAATATCACTATATCTATATAATGATTTTTCCCTAATAGGTCTAGTAAAAGGAAACGTCTTAAAATGAAAAATAACGGCAAATTTCCCTTTTGTCTTTTCAATAAAGATTAGTTCTCCGTTATTTATTCTTTGCTTTATTTTGTTGTGATAAGGATACATACTTTAAGTATTTCTTATTGCGATAAATCTATTCGCCAACCTTGATAAATTTCGTTTTTTTACAACTTTTCTTTAAATTGTCGCTAAACTCAAAATCGCTTATCACCGTATCAATTTCTTCAATATCAAACAACTTGAAATTGCACTCTAAATCTAATTTCTTTTTATCAACTAAATAATATATCTTCTTTGAATTTTCTTTCATAGCAAAATATAAATCGCAACTATTATCCGAGTGTTGCATTATCTTTCCGTCGCTTGATACGCCTCTGGTTGCAAAAAAGAATTTATCTGCCATAAACTTTCTTGCATTTTCCACCGTTATTGAACTTTGTACCATAGGCCCTTCTATCAGTTTTCCACCAAGCACAATAACTTCTATACCGTATTTAGATAAATTAAGTGCAAGTTCTATATTAGGTGTGATAACCGTTATATCTTTTTTTTCGGTTAAGTATTCTCCCATGTATTCCGTAGTCGTCGTTCCGTCTATAAAAACTCTTTCGCCGTCTTTAATAAACTCGCACGCTTTTTTTGCAATCTTCTTGTTTGCGTTTTTAGCGTACTCGTACCTAAAAGGTAGCGGTGGTAAATCTCTTTTAATAATCTCCACACCACCGTACGTCCTTTTAATTATTTTCTTCTTCTCTAAAATATTTAAGTCCCTGTTTATAGTGGCGTTAGAATATCCGATTTTCCCTGCAATATATTTTACCGTTAAATACTTGTCCTTTTCAAGAAGCTTTACTATATTATCTATTCTTTCCTTTTGATACATATTACTCCCCTTAAAATGAGAAATGTTGAGAATTGTTAAAAATTATTAACATACTTTTCTTTGATTTGTTTAGTGGTATAATTTATTATAGAATAAAAAAACTGCTTTGTCAAAATTTTCAAAGCAAAAGGAAATAAATGAAAGACTTAACAAAAGGCAATATTTATAAAACTTTTTTACTGTTTGCAATCCCACTCGTATTGTCAGGAATACTTGCCGAAACTTATCAGATAGCCGATTCAATCATTGCAGGTAAGTTTTTAGGCGAAGTAGGTTTAGCAGCTATAGGATCTACTGCAAACTATCAAAGGTTTATAAATTGTATTTTTTGGGGATTAAATATGGGCGGTGGACTATATTTAGCAAAACTCTTTGGTGCTTCTTCCCACGCTAAAATAATAAAAAGTTTTAAAACTCAAATTCTTTTTATTTTGATTATATATATTGTTTTAGCGTCTATATCTTTAATATTTTATAAATCAATATTTAACTTTCTAAAAATTGAAGACGCAATTTTTATTGAATCTTTTAAGTACTACGCCGTTTGTATTGCAGGACTATTTTTCATTGCACTTTATAACTATTTTACAAAAGCGCTTGCGGCTTTCGGTATGGGAAAAGTTGTTTTAATTTGCACTATCGTAACTGCTTTAATAAACGTTGTTGGAAATATTCTATCTGTTACCGTGCTAAACTTGGGCGTTTTGGGAATTGCCATTTCAAGCGTTTTATCGTCTGCCGTTTCAGACGTTATTTGCTTAATAACTTTTATAAAATGTTTTAGCAAGTTTAATATTGATAAAACTTGCGATAACAAAATCAATTTAAAAGAATTTATTTTATATTGCATACCGTCAACAATTCAACAAATGTCAATGTACTTATTAGAATTACCCCTTTCAAGTTTAATCAACGCAATAAGTATTCCCGCTATTGCAGCATTTTCTCTTTCTATCAGAATTTACGATATGAGTGCAGTTATTCTGCAAAACTCTAATGTGTCTATCGGGAATTATTCCGCACAGTGCTATGGCAAAGGCGAAATAGAAAAAGTTAAAAAAGGACTGATTGTAGGAATTATTCAATCAATAATTTTAGTGCTACCCGTTTACTTAACTTGCATAATTTTCCCAAACTTTGTTGCTAATATTTTCCTAAAAAAAGGCGACGGAATTGAAACCATTACCTACTTGGTGTCATATACAAGATGCTATTTCCCATTTATGATCCTTTACGTCTTTAACAATGCTTTCCACAATATTTATCGTGCTATGAAAAAAACAGGATTGCTTATTTTCTCTACTTTATTTACTTCTGTAATAAGGCTTATTTTGTCAATTATTTTTGTAAAATCTATGGGACTATACGGAATATATTTAGCATTAGTATTGTACTGGATTATAGAGTTTATTATAGACCTAATCGTTTTCTTAACAGGAATATGGAAACCTAAAAATGCTTAGTGAAATAGTTAATACATAAGATTAAAGGCGGAGAAATTCTCCGCCTTTTTTATTTCAATAAATATTCTAAATCTTTTGGTGCGTTTTCATAATTTTCTATAAAGACATAATCAATTCCACCAAGACGAATATGGCTGTCTCCACCACCGTCTCCGAAATCGTCGCCAACGAATAACATTTCGTCTTTCGTATAGCCTTTTCGCTTTGCATATTCCATAAACGCATCATACTTATTGTATTGCTTTTTTGAAATATCAAATGAAGAAGAACCACCTATAAAGACTGTGTAGTCCTTAAATATTTCCAAAACTTCTTTATACATTACTTTGCGTTTTTCTCTTGTTGGGTCAAATTTTACTTTATCGTTAATATCTGCGTCAACACCTAAAAGTGCAAACGTTACCATACCCGAAACGTGAAAATCTATTGACTCTCCCTTATAGTTTGTGTAGCCGTATTTTTTTCTTAAATAATCACAGTTTTTATTAAAAAAATCTCTATCAACTTCGTATTTTTCTTCTTTTATAAGTTTAAACTCTCCGTTAACGACGGTAGATTCTTGCATACCGTAGTTGCCTATAATATTTATAGGGAACTCTTCCATTTGATTGTATATTCTTTTACAATCGCCTGCCCCTATCATAACTAAATCGTATTTTTCTTTTAACTTAAAGAGAAGTTCTCTATTTTGTTTATTTAATTTTGTTCTATGTTGAGTTAATGTTCCGTCTAAATCAAAAGCAATAATTTTTTTCATTTGAGCTCCTAAATATTTTTGATAATTATACCACTCGCCCCTTTTTTAGTCAAATAAAAAACCAAGCAAATATTTATAACAGCAACTACCATTCAATATGCGTTAACATATTTGCCACCACCGAAACATTTAAATATAATCTTAAATTATATATATACTCAATTATCAAAAATATACCAAATAACTGTGGCTTCTTCCCGTCCATTACTCCGTAATGGCGGAAAGATTTACGTTGGTACAACGTAAAAAAAAGAGATAGGATTTTTTCCTATCTCTCTTTTTTCTGGATGCAGCAACTACCTATCTTCCCGGACCGTCTCCAGTCAAGTATTTTCGGCG
>JAKSOS010000001.1 GCA_024405475.1 Clostridia bacterium | reverse complement strand
TTAAAAGTCATTAAATTTATAGACAAAATGTTAGAATATTATAGTAAGAAGAAAATATGAGAGCGGTTATATATGCAAGGTATAGTTCGGATAAGCAGAACGAAGCGTCTATCGAAGGACAACTCCGTGAGTGCAAAGAATATGCTGAATATAATCATATAGATATTGTCGGAACGTATATTGACCGTGCTCTTTCCGCTAAAACCGATAATAGACCTGATTTTCAAAGAATGATAAGCGACAGCAAAACGCATCAATTCGATACCGTTATCGTGTGGAAGTTTGACCGTTTTGCAAGAAACCGTTACGATAGTGCCGTTTATCAAAAGATTTTAAGTGATAACGGAGTTAGGCTTCTTTCGGTAAAAGAAGAAGTTGCCGATGGACCGGAAGGTATAATCGTTAAGGCAATGTTTGAAGCCTATGCCGAATACTACTCAGCAGAACTTTCCGTTAAGGTTAAACGTGGTATGAAGGAAAATGCAATTAACGGAAGGTGGAACGGCGGACAAGAACCTTTCGGGTATTACGCAAAAGACCATAAATTATATATAGATGAATCGGTGGTTGAAATAATCAGATTGGCATTTAAAATGTGTGCCGACGGAAAACCTATAAAAGAAATACATAAATACTTTGTAGAAAAGAATATTCTCAATAAGAAAGGTAAGCCGATGAGTTATCAAAGCGTTAGATATATGCTTTCGAACAGAATCTATATCGGAGAATATTCCACGGCAGGTTATACTCACGAAAATTGGTGTGAACCTATTATAGATAAAACAACGTTTGAAAAAGTTCAAGCAACGGTGCATAAATTCTCTATAGCACCTGCAACTTTCAGAAAAGACGATGATTACATTTTAACTACGAAATTATTTTGCGGAAAATGCGGTGCTATTATGACGGCGTATTCGGGAACGAGTTATAACGGCAAAGTGTATAAATACTACGCTTGTAACAGACAAAGAAAACACGAGTGCGATAAAAAGAAAGTTGATAAAAACGCTATTGAAGAATTAGTCGTTTCAAAAATTCTCGAAATCATTTCGCAAGACAAGACGATTGATTATCTTGCCGAACAGTTAGAGAAATTTCAATTTGAAGAAAATACGGTAATTCCTATTTTAGAAAAACAGTTAAAAGAGAATCAAAAAGAAATAGACAATATTGTAAGTGCAATAGCGAAAGGCGTTTCTTCGGACGCTTTGCTTGAAAAGCTGTCTTCGTTAGAAACAAGGAAGAAAAACATTGAAGAAAGCCTTGCCGAAGAAAATATTAAAGCGCCGCTACTTACAAAAGAGCAATTTAAGCAAGCATTATTAGAATTTAGAAAGATAGATACCGATACGAGAGAAGGAAAGCGAAAACTTGTAGATACTTTTGTAAACAGCATTTATTTATATGACGATAGCATAAAAATTATATATAACGGCAATCAAGAAAAAGAAGTAATTCCTTTTGCCGAGGTAGAAAGTTCGAAAACAAAACAAAAAAGTCAGCCAAATAAAAAGAGTAACTAGATGGTTACTCTTTTTATTTGTTTGTTTTTATATACTCTCAAATTGACAACACTTCGTTACTAACGACGAATTTATGAGGCTGTTCAACTGGGCGATGCGTTAAGCAAATAGTCCGGTGGACTATTTGTAGCCAAAGCCGAACGCAAAATGTGTTTGCGTTCCGTGAGTGTCGTCAGTGACGCTCGCAGGCTCGCTATTCCTTCGCTAACGCTCCTTATGAGTCTGTCAGGTTGCTTTTTGAAATATATTTCAAGAATTTTTTACAGATAGTTAGTAAATGGAACATGGCTCTTGAAATAAACAAAGAAATTTGTTATAATAATAAAAAGGCAATCAAAATGAACAAAAATAACGATAATATTATAATTCAAAACGAAAAAAAAGATGAGCAATTTGCGGTTGAAAATTTGGTAAGGGAAAGTTTTTGGAACGTATATCGCCCAGGGTGCTTGGAGCATTTTGTCCTTAATCAAATGAGAAAAGATGAAAACTTCGTTAAAGAATTAAACTTTGTTATTAAACTAAACGGCAAAATCATAGGACAAAATGTTTTTTATAAGACTTTTATCACGTTAGAAAACGGCGAAAAATTTCCTATTTTGACAATGGGACCTATTTGTATTGCAAACGAATATAAAAGAAAAGGCTATGGTAAAATGCTTTTAGATTATTCACTTAAAAAAGCAACGGAAATGGGTTTTGGTGCTGTTTGTTTTGAAGGAAATATTGATTTTTACTCTAAAAGCGGTTTTACTTTCGCACGGAACTTTAATATAAGATATCTCGGATTACCTGAAGGTGCAGACGATTCCTTCTTTTTGTGTAAAGAACTTAAAAAAGGGTATTTAGATAACATAAAAGGCGAATATCAAACGCCGAATGTTTATTTAGTTGACGAAGACAAAGCCGAAGAATTTGATAAACAATTTCCGTATAAGGAAAAGAAAAAATTAGATAGTCAGATATTTTAATTATGGAAATATTAACAGAAAGATTAAAAATTCCCAACATAATCATTTTGCTAAATCATAGGCATAAATGAAACATTATAACAAAACCATATAAATCAGTTTTTCATTTCTATAAAAGATGAAATGACTATAATTCAAAAATAAAAATGACTATCATTTGATAGCCATTTTTATTTAATATTATTTAATAATTGTAATAATGCTTTTTTATTATCTTGGGAAAGTGATTTTACTTTTCTTAATAGTTCATCTTCATTTTCTTCTTCTTTGAAAAAATCTGATAGTGTTATTCCAAAAGCACTACATATTGCACGCAAGGTTGATATTTTAGGCTCAGTATTTCTTGAATATAAATTATTTAGGGTTGATTGTGTTAGTCCGCTTTCCATTGCAAGGTAATTTATTGACCAACCTTTTTCATTTCTTAGTTTTTCAATTTTATCTAATACTTCCATATTTATTACTTACCCCTTTTGTTTTTATTTTATAACTAAAATGAGTTAAGTGTATAACCCAAAATGCTTGACAAATAAACTCAAATGAGTTAAAATATGTAAAAAGGAGAATGGTATGAAGTTTTTTGAAGATTTAAAAAAGAAAAAGAAATTAAAAGACGAGAACTACTTAAAAGAATACTACGGGAAAATGTCAATAGAAACAGCGAGTGATTTATTTAATCAACGAGTCAAGACTTATTTTGATTGTTGTTCAGAAGATAATCCGCCTATGGTTTCTATATTTAGTGATTTAGATTTTCAATTCGATAACTGGTTGAAATATTCGCCATACGCACCGAAAGGGATTGAGATTTTTGGAAGTAGAGATTTTATTTTGCAAGCAATTGCAAGATTTGGTTTTGACGTAAAGGAAAATCCATATTTGGCGATTGATTATACTGGTGTTTTATCGCCCATTGATTATAGGAAAGGACAAGTCCTTTGGTGGTTTATTGATAAAGGGAAATTAAAACCACTTACAAGAGATAAATGGCTTTTTGATTCAAGTTTGTATTCCGAAGACGGTGAAACTAATGGAATTAAAGTTTTTTCGATTATGTTGTGTTATGATAAAAAATTTAGATCGGATTGGGGTATAGCCGAAAGAAAAGAATATGAATCGTTATTTAAGAAAAATGATAAATTTTTGACATACAAAGAAATGGCAACTATATTAAAAGGTCTATCAACTTCAAGTCCTGAAGAAGAATATGACGAGGATAGTGAAGAAGATTATAAAGAGGAGAATTCAGATAAAATGCATAAAAGTATTATTGATGAAGAAAGAGAAAAATGGGAAATAAAAAGAGAAACCATGACTCAGTGTAAAAACTGCGTAAAAAAGGCGGGTTGCCCTTTTTTTGCTAAAAGACAAAATTGTGCTTCATTTGAACCAGACAAACATAGGCACTGGTAAAGAGAATATATTTAATAGAGAGAATTTTATGTAGAATAAAATCTATTTATATTGATAAGTATGGGTATAGATTTACTAAAATGAATGAATAAACTTAATATTTATACAAGGGAGATCTAATATGAAAGAGAGTATATGGGATGTTTCATATAAGTTAGAAACAATGTGTGAGAAGAAATTTGGCTATAGTTTTGAACACACAAATACAATTTTTGATAGAAGTAAAATTGAAGAAAATATGTTCTTTAATATTATGCACTTGTTGCTTCATATGAATAATAATGATGGAGATAGGGCTTCTAAATTTATAGATGCATATTTAGATTTGTTTAACATTAATATGAATAAGATACCAAATTATCAAGAAATATTTAATGAGTTTTGCGAAATAGTCAAAATATAAATCAAATAATTAAACGAGAAGAGTATTCTTGAATTTTTTTACTTGTATTTAAAATAGTGAAATTCATGCAACCTTTTGACCAAGCAAAAAAATAAATTAATAAACATAAAATTCGTTGAATAAAAATTCAGCGGATTTTTCATTAGAAAATAACAAAAAATATATATTAGCATAAAACATTCTTTATATTGACTAAAAGCCGTATTCTTTATATAATAATATCGTATGGAAAAGATGATAAAAGAAATTGCTAATTTAATTAAAGAAAACGGCGGTAGGGCTTACTTTGTCGGTGGGTTTGTCAGAGATTTTCTCTTAAACAAAAAAAGTGCAGATATTGATATAGAAGTTTTTGGCATTTCTAAAGAAAAACTTGAAAGCATTTTGCTTTTATTTGGCAACGTAGATTCAATAGGAAAAGATTACGGCGTTTTTAAATTAAACGGAATTGATTTTGCTATCGCAAGAAAAGAAAAAAAGACAGGGAAACTTCACAAAGATTTTTTAGTTATTCCTAACCCCAACCTAAAAATAAAGAAGGCAGAAAAAAGGCGAGATTTTACAATCAATTCTATAATGCAAGACGTTTTGACTGGCGAGATAATTGATAAGTTTAACGGAAGAAAAGATTTGCAAAACAAGATATTAAGGGCGACTAATTATAAGACGTTTGCGGACGACGAGCTAAGAATATTGCGTTGTGCGGAATTTAAAGCGAGATTTGATTTTGCCGTTGACGGAAAAACGAAAAAACTTTGCACTAAAAACGGAATAGAAAACTTAACGGCATTTAGAATAAAAGAAGAGTTGAAAAAAGTTTTTTTGTTTTCAAAAAAGCCGTCTATATTTTTTGAATTTTTGCGTGAAACTCATAATACGAATAAGTGGTTTAACGAATTATTTTCGCTAACAAAAAAAGATTATTTACACACGTTAAAAAGTTTAGATAATTTAGCAAAAACAAAAATAGAAAAAGAAGAAAAACAAGAAAAAATGTTAAACTGTTTAATTGAGTTTTTCGCTAATAAAAAAGAATTTTTATTAAAATTAGAATACGATAAAAAAACTATAAAAAAACTTATAGAAAATTAAAGAGTGGCTTATTTAATAAGCCACTCTTTTTATAAGAAATTATTTTGCGTTAGGTAGAGAGTGAATTTTTTTATATTTAAGCGGAGACATTCCGTAAACTTTTTTAAATGTTTTAGAAAAGTAATTAGGCGTATCAAAGCATAGTTCGGTTGCGATTTGCGTTATGTTTAAATTGCCTTCACGGAGTAATCTTTTTGCGTACTCAATTTTTAATTTTGTAAAGTACGACATAATCGTCAGCCCCGTATCTTTTTTGAATTGTCTATATATATAAGATTTGTTATAGCAAAGTTTTTCTGCTATCGTTTCCATTTTTAAATTTTCTTTTACGTTTTGTTTGAGAATTTCCATAACCTGATTTGAAACTCTGTTTTTAAAATCGCTTTCTAATAAAAATATTTCGTTGGAGTTTTCTTTTTCCGTTTCACTTCTCATTATATTTATTAAAAGAATTTCCAAATAGTTTTTTATTATTTGTTCTCCGCCAAGAGTCGGCTTGTCTAATAACTCCATTTTTTTAAGTTCCGGATTAGAATAGGGAATATTAAAAGTTTTTTTGCTTTCTTCTATGATTGAATATATAAACTTTAACAGCGATTTATCTAACTTGATTATCTTGTCTTCAAAAAAATGCATCGCTTGACTTTTACATACAAACGACATTATAAAGACGTTTGGCGCAGTCTTAAAATTTGCAGATAAAGAGTGAAATACGTTTGGCTTATGGAATAAAACTTCCCCTTCGTTTAACACGATTTCTTTTCCGTCCGCATTTACGATAATGTTTTCTTTATCGGCATAAACTAATTCCCAAAAGTCGTGCGATTCGCCGTTAAAACAAAAGTCTTTGGCAAATTCAAAATAGTGAATAGTTACTATTTCGTTTATTATCAAAAGATTTTCTATTTTGTGTTTATAATACTTTCTTTCCATAAGAAAATAATATCAAAAAATATAATTTATGTCAATTAGTTTACATAAAATAACGAGTGTAGTTTTTTACTCTTTTTGTATACTGAAGTGTATTGAATAAATAATATATAAAATATATAATTAAATAAAACAATATATAAAAGGAGAAAAGTATGAGAGTATTAGCAATAGGTTGTCATCCTGACGACGTAGAAATTGCTTGTGCAGGAACTTTGGCAAAGTGCGTTAAGCGTGGCGATAAAGTTATCGTTTGCCATTTATGTTCGGGAGATTTAGGGCACGTTATTATTCCACCTGACGAGTTAAAAGTTATGCGTGCAAAAGAGGCAAAGACCGCAGGTGCGCTTGCAGGTATTGAAGTTATTTCAGGCGGATTTAACGACCTTGATATTTTTGACAACAACAGAGAATCAAGAGATAAGGTAGTTGAGATAATAAGATACGCTAATCCTGATTTTATTATAACTCATAATCCTGACGACTACATGCCTGACCATACGGCAACGGCAAGATTAGTTTTTGACGCTTCGTTTTCGGCAACACTTCCTAACTATCCACCGAAGACGAAAACTCCTGCAAAGTTAGTTCCTATTTATTATATGGATACTTTGGCAGGCGTAAACTTCGTGCCTGATGAGTTCGTTGATATATCGGAAGAAATAGATTTAAAACTTAAAATGCTCAACTGCCACGAAAGTCAAATAGTATGGATGAGAGACCACGACCATATAGACTTTCCTGATATGGTAAAAACTTGTTCAAGATATCGTGGTTATCAATGTGGTGCTGAATATGCCGAAGGCTTTAAAATGTGCAAGGCATATTTAAAGGGAACAACGAAAAGGTTGTTGCCGTAAAAAAAGGAGAAAAATATGAAAAAGACAAAATGGTGTATTATCGGTGCCGGTGGTATCGCAGATAGAAGAACTATTCCGGCAATTTTACAAGACAAGAACAACGAGATAGTTGCCTTAATGGATAAGGTTAAACCCGTTGCTGAAAAACTTGGTGAAAAGTATGGCGTTAAGGCTTATACTAACGAAGAAAAAATGTTAAAGGAAAACGAGTGCGACGCTGTTTACGTAAGCACTCCAGTTATGTGCCACTACGACCAAGCAATGCTCGTTTTAAAATACGGCAGAAACTTATTTATTGAAAAACCTGTTGGCTTTGATTCAAAGCAAGGTGAAAAAATCGTAAACGCATTTAAGAAAGCAGGTAAGCAAATATCAATCGGCTATATGATGAAATATCATAATCTTCACGTTAAGGCAAGAGATATGATTAAGCAAGACAAAATCGGACAAGTTGCAAGTATCAGATTACAATTCTCTTGCTGGTATCCTGAAATTAAGGGTGCGTGGAGACAAGTTAAAAAACTCGGTGGCGGTGGTGCGCTTATGGATTTAGGCGTTCACTGTATTGAACTTGCCGAATACGTTTTAGACGAAGAAATAGAGCAAGTTAAGGGTATAATAAATACGACTTCATTTAAGTACGAAGTAGAAGATTCTGCAATTATTACCTTTAAGACGAAGAGTGGCGTTTTAGGTCATATTGACGTAAACTTCAATATTCCAGATAACGCATCAATAAGTAAGCTTGAAATATACGGAACGAAAGGTTATATCATTTGCAACGGAACTCTCGCTCAAGAAGAAGTTGGAAGTATGAGTTATTTGTACGCTCCACAAGGCGACTACGAGGCTATGCAAAAGAGAGTCGTTTATAAACCAAAAGTATATTTGGGTGCTAAACAAAATATTTACACAAAACAAATGAAGGCTTTTGCAGATATTATCAGAAGCGGTAAGCCTGATTATTTCTACGCAGACAGGGCAGTTCAAGTTCAAAAAGTCGTAGATAAAGTATATAAAGAAAACGAACCTAAAAAAAGTAAATAAGGAGAAAAAATATTATGGATTTTAATTCAACTGTTAAAGGAAGTTTATTAGAAGGTTTCTATCCGAAGGGATGGGATATGAAGAAGATTGACAAGTGCTGTGCAAACGCACCTGAAAAAATCACCGAAAGACAAGATTTCTGGAATAAAAAGTTCGCACCCGTTGAGTGCAAAAACGTTGAAGAATTTGACGTTAAGATGGGTCATGAAATTGCAAACGAAATAAGAAAGGCTAACGAAGCAAAAAAGAAAATTATCTTTATTCTTCCTGTTGGACCTATGGGAATGTATAAGTGGGCAGTATATTTCTTAAAAGAATGGAACCAAGATTGCAAAAACGTATGGTGCTTTAATATGGACGAATGGGCTGATAAAGACGGCAACACCATAACGGGCGAAGCATCTTTCCAAAGCGCAATGGAAAACGCTTTCTATAACCCACTCGGAACAAAAACCGTTCCAAAGACACATAGAAACTTTGCAACGAAAACAAACCTTCCTACCTATCCTGCTAAAATTGCAAAATTAAGAAAGGAAGGCGCAAAGTTAGTTTTAGTTTACGGTATCGGCAGAATGTGCCATATCGCTTTCTGGGAACCTACTATCGGAGAAGAATTCAACAGCGATAAAGAATGGTTAAATCAACCATACAGAATTGCAGTAAAACTTCACCCGTTAACTATTGAACAAAACGCTATAACTTCATTTAAGTCAAGAACGACTCTCGTTCCTTGCAGAGCAAACACAATGGGACCAAAGTTAATGTTCTCTGCCGACTATGCTATCGGCGGTGCAGACGGTGCGTTATCTCGTGGTATGCAATGGCAAGGTATGAGTTTGTGGATGACATTAAGATACGGTCCAACAAGACATATCACATCTTCATTTATTCCTACGATTCCCGGAAAATTATTCTTCTTAAAGGAATTAGCAGGTCCATTAAATCCGGAAGCTAACTAATAGAAGGTAAGTATGAAAAAATTTATAATGTATGGCGCAGGAAATATCGGCCGTGGATTTATCGGTCAAACGTTTTCCAACGCCGGATATAAAGTTGGATTCGTTGATATCAATATGGAAGTTATTGATAAATTAAACAACGATAAAGAATATCCTTTGCACACGGTAACAACAGAAGCAAATATTGAATCAAGCGTTAAAAACGTTTACGGAATAAACGGCGGTGATATAGAATTAGTATCAGACGAAATTGCTTCTTGTGATATTATGGCAACGGCGATAGGTGTTAACGTATTAAAGTTTATCGCAAAGCCTATTGCAAAGGGAATTGAAAAAAGAGCAAAGTCAAGCGGAAAAGAATTAAACATTATCATTTGTGAAAACATGATAGGTGCAGACGCTTACTTAAAAGATTTGGTTAAAAAGGAAATCCCCGATTTAGCGGACTTTGTTGATAATAAGGTTGGATTCGTAGAAGCAAGTATCGGTAGAATGGTTCCTGTTATGACCGAAGAAAAGAAAGCAGGCAACGCTTTGAGAGTATACGTAGAACCGTACAATATTTTGCCTGTTGATAAAGATGCGTTCAAGGGAGAGATTCCTACTGACGTAAAAAATCTTTACCCGTTTTCTCCGTTTAACTTGTTTATTCAAAGAAAATTGTTTATGCACAATATGAGCCACGCTTTGTGCTCGTATTTAGGCTATTTAAGAGATTATGAATACGTATATCAAACGGTAAACGATTTTGATATAGAGTACGTAGCATTAAAGGCATTAACTTCTTCTGCACTCGCAGTAAGTATAGAAAATAATAGTGATATTAAACCTTTAATTGACCATGCAGATAATCTTTTATATAGATTTAAGAACACCGCTTTAGGCGACACAGTTAAGAGAGTAGGAAAAGACACTAAGAGAAAACTCGGCTCAAACGATAGACTTATCGGCGCATTGAAACTCTGCGAAAAACACGGAGTTGACGCTAACTATATTTGTATCGGTATTGCAAGCGGTATGGTATTTAATCCGAGTGATGACGAGAGCAGTGTGGAGTTAAGCAATTTTGCGCTAAATAACGGAGTAAAAGAAACGTTAAAAGTTTATTCCGATTATCAAGGCAAGTACGTTGAAATAATTGAAGAAATGTACAAGGCGATTTCAGAGAAAAAGCCTTTATCATACTTAATTACTATTGCTGAAAATCAAAACAATAAGGGAATCAGAGTTTAATGAAAAAGGGAATTATGGTCGCAGGGACAATCCTTGTGGACAAAATAAACGAAATAAGCGCTTACCCAACAGTTGGAAAACTTACTCAGATAAAATCACTTAAAAAGGCTGTTGGGGGTTGCGTCCCTAACGACGCAATAGATATCAAGGTTTTATGCCCTGATATTGACGTTTACGCTTCGGGCAAAGTCGGTTTAGACGGCGATGGAGATTTCTTAAAAGAAAGCTTAAATAAATACGGCGTTGATACGACAAACCTTATAAGCGACAAAAACGAGGCGACAAGTTTTACTGACGTAATGAGCATTACGGGTGGGGAAAGAACTTTCTTTACATACGCAGGTGCTTGTGCAAAGTTTGGTTATGACGACGTTGATTTTGAAAAACTCAACGTTAAAATGTTTCATTTAGGATACTTTCTTTTATTAGACAAAATTGACAATGGCGACGGACTGAAAATATTAAAAAAAGCAAAGGAAATGGGAATAAAAACTTCCATAGACTTCGTAAGTGAGAACTCTGATAGATATTGCGAAATCAGACCTTGTCTAAAATACACGGATAACCTGATAATAAACGAAATTGAAGCAGGTGCTATTGCGGGAATTGAACCTAAAAAGGAAAACATAAAACTTATAGCCGAAAAGTTAAAAGAGTTAGGGGTAAACGAAAGAGTTATTATTCACATGCCGGATTTTGCAGTTTGTTTATCTGATAGCGAATATACTATTATGCCTTCGCTTATGCTTGACAAAGACTTTATTAAAGGTTCAACGGGCGCAGGGGACGCTTTTTGTTCGGGCGCACTCGTAGGTATCTATAAAGGATATTCGGATAAAGAGATTTTAGAGTTTGCGTCTATGTCGGCGGCGGTGTCTTTAAGAGAAAAAGACGCTGTAAGTGGTATGACGGACGAAAAGACAGTCAGAGAGATTTGCAGTAATTTTAAAAGAAAAGTTTTAAATTTTTAGTAAAAATTGTTGACAAGGCGAAAAAAATATTGTATCATAAGCCTATAAAACAAAGGAGACGGACAAATTCCGCAACGGTAAGGAATATGAGATCATTAAATATGATGCGAATGTTAGATTCCCGAGCAGTTAAGCGTGGGTTTGTTTTCGTTGCCTAAAAACGAAAATAAAAAGCGATAACGCTCGGGAATATTTTTTAACCCGAGCGTTTTTTATTGCATTACATGTTTACAGTTTAGATAAACAAAAAAGGTGGATTTTTAATGATAGAAATAAAGAAGTTAGGTAAAACTTTTGATGATGCAACTTCTAAAACAGTTGCGTTAAAAAATATTAACCTAACTATAGAAGATGGCGATATATACGGAATAATCGGTTTGTCGGGTGCAGGTAAATCTACTCTCGTTAGATGTATTAACTTATTAGAAAAGCCAACTACCGGAGAAATTTTAATTGACGGTGAAGACTTGTGCAAAGTTTCAAAAGACAGACTTCGTGAAATAAGAAAAAAGGTTGCAATGATATTTCAAAGTTTTAATCTTTTACAACAAAGAAGCGTACTTAAAAATGTTGAGCTTGCAGGTGAAATAAACAATATTCCGCCCGAAGAGAGAAAAGAAAAAGCGATAAAGTTATTAAAGACTGTGGGACTCGGCGAAAAGTTAGATTCATATCCGGCACAGCTGTCGGGTGGTCAGCAACAAAGAGTCGCCATTGCAAGGGCACTTATGAACGATCCGAAAGTTCTTTTATGCGACGAAGCGACTTCTGCGTTAGACCCTGAAACGACTCGTTCAATCTTAGAACTTTTGAAAAAATTAAATAAAAGTTTAAATCTTACGATCGTTATTATTTCTCATCAAATGTCGGTTATAGAAGAAGTTTGCAACAAGGTTGCAATTATAGATAAATCGCAAATCGTTGAAAACGGAAACTTACAAGACGTATTCTTAAAACCGCAATCCGAAGCGGCAAAAAAGATTATATATTCCGGTAGAGTTTCAACAGGTGTTAAAGGCGAAAAGTTTGTAAAACTTATGTTTGACGGAGAAATTCAACAACCGATAATTACGAATATTATTCAAGAGTGCAATATACTTTTATCAATATATTATGCAGAATCAAAAGTGATAGCAGGAAAAACTTACGGTCAAATTATTTTCAGGCTTCCTTACTACGAAGAAGATATTGATAAATTGAAATCATATTTAGCTAAAAACGGAGTTGCTTGTGAGGAGGTGGATAGCGATGACCTTTATTGATATTTTAGTTGCCACCGGAGAAACTCTTTTAATGACGATTCTTTCTACAATTTTAGCATATTTATTCGGCTTGCCTTGTGGAATAGTTTTAAACACTACAAGCAAAAACGGTGTTAAACCTTGTAAATGGTTAAACAATTTAGTAGGAGTTGTCGTAAATATTTTGCGTTCAATTCCGTGCTTGATTATAATCGTATTATGTATGCCTTGGACAAGGGCTTGGCTCGGAATAGGTTCGGGCGCATGGTACACGATTTTAATTCCTATGACTGTTTGCGCTTTCGGGTTTGTCGCACGTATGGTGGAACAATCGTTAATGGAAGTTCCGGCAGGCGTTATAGAAGCGGCAAAAGCACTCGGTGCAACTGACTTTCAGATAATAAAGAAAGTTTTACTTCCCGAAGCAAGAGTATCTTTAATTTCAGGCGTTGCTGTTGTTGCCGTTAGCATTTTAGGATATACTTCATTTGCTTACAACATAGGTGCAGGCGGTTTGATTTCAACAGTTTACACTTACTTTACAAGACATACCGGCGACTATATGAAATCGTGGGAGTTCTGGGTATTGATTGCTATAATCGTTGCAATCGTTCAACTTATACAAGAAGGTGGATTGCTCTTAGCAAAGAAACTTGATAAGAGAAAATCACTTAAATAAAAAAATAAATAAAAAAACAAAAAGGAGAAAAACTATGAAAAAGATTTTAAAGAAAATTACCTCACTTGTTTTGGCAGTAGGTATCGTACTTTCAGTTGGTTTGTTCGGCGCATGCTCAGGCAAAAACGTTATCAAAGTTTGTGCATCAGACGTTCCACACGCAGAAGTACTCAACGGCGTTGTTAAGGATATACTCGCAGAAAAAGGATATAAACTTAAAGTTAAAGTTCTTGACTGGACACTTCAAAACGACGCAGTAGCAAAGGGAGATTTTGACGCTAACTACTTCCAACACATTCCTTATCTTTCTACGTATAACGGAAAGAAGGAACTCTTTGCATCATGCAAAGTTCACTACGAACCACTCGGTATTTACTGTGGAAAAGTGGACAAAAATTATGACGCTAGTAACGGTGCATCGTTTGAAATTTGCGACGATGAATCAAACGCAATAAGAGCATTTGAACTTTTAATTTATTATGGCGTTATTGATTTAGAAGCAGAAGGTGAAAACTTCCCTCTTAAAGTTGAAAATGAAGAAACAAAGTTAAACTTTACAGGTTCAAAATGGACATCTAAGAACGAAAAGTTTACAGTAACTTTAATTGCTGAAAACTTATTAGTTGCTTCTATGAACGATTATGACTATGCTTTATTGCCATGCAATACTGCATTGACAGGAAACATTGATTCAACAAAGTGCGTAGCTAAAGAAGACGATCCAGACCAAGTTTCATTAAAGGCAAACGTTATTGCTGCAAGAAAAGACGACTACAATAATAAAGAAGCATACAAAGCAAAAATTGACGCTTTAACAGACGCTATGCTTTCTGAAAAAGTTTCACAATTCTTCGCTGAAAAATATAACGGAGTTATGACTTGTGATTCTTCTTCACAAATTGATTTAAGAAAATAATCAATTAAAATAAAATAAAAAAACGGAGTGGTTTCTCACTCCGTTTTTCATTTTAAATTTTTCTAAATAACGAATTTTCCGTTTTTGATAATCGTAATTTTTTTCTTTTCGTAATCAATTCCTATAACAGATAAATCTTTCGTGCCTATCATAAAATCAACGTGTTCAATAGAATCGTTTGCACCGAGTTTTTTTAACTCCGTTATAGATAATTTATCTCCGCCTTTAATCGTAGTGGGATATGCTTTTCCAAGTGCTAAATGGCAACTTGCGTTTTCGTCAAAAAGCGTATTGTAAAACAAAATGTTAGATTGTGCGATAGGAGAGTCTTTTCCTATTAGTGCAACTTCTCCGATACTTTTCGTTCCGTTATCCGTTTCAATGAGTTTTTTTAACAACGCCTCGCCTTTTTTTGCTTTGCAACTAACAACTTTTCCTTTACTAAACGTAATAGAAAACTTATCAATAATTTGTCCGTTATAACATAGTGGCATAGCAGAGTAAACCGTTCCGTTGACTTTATCTTTATGCGGTGCGGTAAACACTTCTTCGGTCGGCATATTAGCAACGAATTTTACTTTATCTTTTGCCATTTCTTCTGCCGATAGCCAAGTATGATTTTTAGCAAGCCCCACCGTTAAGTTCGTGCCGAGAGAATTTGTAAAATGCAAATATTCAAAATTGTGTTTATTCAAAAACTCTGCTCTTTTTTGTAAAGCTTGAATATGTTTATTCCAAGCGGAAAGGGGATTTGATTTATCTAATCGCATTGTTTTTTCAATGGCGGAAGATAATTCTTTCTCGGGGTCTTTTGACTTTGGGAAAACTTGTTTTGCCCATTTATAAGTCGGAACAGAAACTACGCACCATCTTATTTCATTATTCATAACCGAATCGGAAAAACTTTTTAACAGTTTTCCTTTAACTTGTTGCACCTTAGATATTTTTTCAGAAGGAATATCTTTAAAAGCAGAAGGGTTCTCTGAAGCTATTGCAATATAGCAAAAGTTGTTTTTAACAAGATATTCTCTGCTGTCTATAATCCATTTAGGAATATCGCAAAGTGCTTTTGTGTCGGCAAATTGATAATTTATTTTTTCCGTTTCGTCGCACTCCCAACGGATATCAACGATTTTTGCACCAAATTCGTAAGCTTTTTTTGAAATTGCAACGGCAACTTCGCTTTTTTCAACGGGGCATACTATAAGAAGCCCTTGACCCTTTTGAATATTTACGCCGATTTTAAGTGATAATTCGGCGAATTTCTCTAATAATTTACCTTTTAGCATGTTTTTATCTCCAAATGTAAAATTATTGTAAAGCAAACAAGGTAAAATGTCAAGTTTTATAAAATTAAGTGGTTGACAATAAAAGGAAATTATTGTAAAATAAAATAGATAAAGTATATATTATGAGTAATAGCGCAAATTTACAAATACCCCAAGATATTAAGGGATTATCTATAGAACAATCTAAAATTTTAGCAGACGATATCAGAGATGAAATTATGTCCGTTGTAAAAGATAACGGCGGTCATTTATCTTCTAATCTCGGAATCGTTGAAACTACTATTGCACTTCACAAAGTTTTTGATTTTCCCAAAGATAAACTTATCTTTGACGTAGGGCATCAATGTTATGCGCATAAAATCTTAACCAAAAGAGATAAAGATTTTTCGTCTATAAGAAAAGACGGTGGTTTGTCAGGTTTTCCGAATAGCGAAGAAAGCGAATACGATACTTTCACAACGGGGCATGCAGGTACGTCTTTATCTTCGGCTTTGGGATTGTGCGAAGCGAGAGATAAGTTAAACGAAGATTATTTCGTCGTTGCCGTTATAGGCGACGGATCTTTTGTAAACGGCTTAAATCTTGAAGCGCTTACGTCTTCACAAAAGAAACCGAAAAAACTCATTGTCATACTAAACGATAACGGAATGTCAATAAGTAAAAACAAAAACGGTTTTTATAATCTTTTGTCAAAAAGAAGTACGAAAGCAAGTTACGTAAAAGGGAAAAATCTCATTAAAAAGATTTTCGGAAATTCTATTTTTACAAAGTTTTTGAAAAAAATAAGGGGACTTATTAAAAGAATATTTAATAGGGCAAATTATATTGAAAAATTCGGCTTTAAGTACGTAGGTGTTGTTGATGGAAACAATATCAAAGAAATGGACAACATTTTAGAAAGGGTAAAAAACGTAGCAAACTATAAGGCAGTTTTTTTACACGTTAAAACTACGAAAGGCAAAGGCGTTTTAAGAGCAGAAGAAAGGGCGGACCTTTATCACGGAGTCGGAAAAGATTTTTCTTGTGGGTCAAACGGATTTTCAAAAAAACTCGGTGAAATTCTAAATAGTAAAATTGAAAGCGATAATAAAATTGTTGCAATAACGGCAGGTATGAAAGACGGAACGGGTTTAACTTCGGTTGAAGAATTGCACCCTGATAATTTTTATGACGTTGGTATCGCAGAAGAATATGCCGTTACATTTGCATCTGGGCTTGCACGTGGTGGTCTTAAACCTGTGGTTTGTATTTACTCAACGTTTATGCAAAGGGCTTACGATCAGATAATTCACGACGTTGCATTGCAAAACTTGCCCGTTATATTTTGCATTGATAGGGCAGGACTCGTCGGTGCGGACGGAAAAACGCATCAAGGTGTATTTGACATTTCTTATTTATCTCATATACCTAACTTAAAAGTTTTATCGCCGTCAAGTGAAAACGATTTGGAGCTTGCTTTTAATTATGCTTTAAAGTTAAATTGTCCCGTTGCAATCAGGTATCCGAAAGGCGCAAGCATAACTTCGCTTAACGAAAAAACGTATGAAGAAGGTTTGTGGCAAGTTTTAAGCGAAGGCGAAGATTTAACCATTTTGGCTGTCGGACCGAGAATGATAGAGCTTGCTAATAATTTCAAAGATAAAAGCAAGAAAAAAGTTGGAGTTATAGCGGTAAGAAGTATCAAGCCGTTAGACGAAAACGTTTTAAGTAAAATAAAAACGCCTATTATCACGTTAGAAGAAAATTCCGTGGTGGGTGGTTTCGGTTCTATAGTGTTAGAGTATTTACAAAAAAATAATATGGACAATAAAGTTATAACACTCGGAATAGAAGATAAGTTTGTTTCACACGGCTCGTTAGATAATCAAATGATTATCAATGGGCTTTCGGTAGATAATTTAGAAAGGATTTCAAAAGATATATAGGGGGCTTTATGAGAAAGGCAAATTTTAATAGATTTTTAGGAATATTGCTTTTTGTTTTAATAGATATTTTTACCGTTGCATTTTCGTGGATGATGAGTTTACTTTTAACTAGTTCATCTATTATGCAATGTTTGTTAAGTCAAAAGTTTTGGCTGTTCTTTTTTATAGGCTGTCTTGTTTTTATATTGTCAAACGTCGGCTTAAAATTGTATTCTAAGTTGTTAAGATATATTGATATTTACGATACTATTAAAATCATTATCTCAATAGCGATATCTTGTGTTTATTCCGGAATAATCGCTTTGGTTATGGATGAACTTACGTTCCCATGGTTTATCGTCAGCGTTCTTCTTTTTACCATTATTACTTTTGGAATCAGATTTGCATACAGAGTTTATGCTATGATAAACTTGATGGCACAAAACGCATTTAAAAAGAAAAACTGTCCGAGAGTTATGATCGTAGGTGCCGGCAGTGCAGGATCTATGCTTATTAAAGAGTTGCAAACTACAAAGAAGATTACGTTAAATCCAGTTTGTGTTTTAGACGACGACGTGATGAAATTAGATAAAGAAGTTATGGGAGTTAAAGTTGTCGGTACAACTAAGGAAATAGAGCAAAAAGCAAAGCAATATAAAATAGACCAAATTATTATTGCGATTCCTTCGGTAAGCAGAAAGCGTATTGCGGAAATTATAAAAGAGTGTCAAAAGACAAAATGCAAAACGAGAATTATTCCGGGCATTTATCAAATGGTTCAAGGTGCGGTTAAAATGTCCGCAATGAAAGATATTGACGTTGAAGACCTTTTGGGAAGAGATCCCGTTAAGGTTAATCTTGACGAGATCGCAGGGTATATTGAAAACAAGGTCGTTTTGGTTACAGGCGGTGGCGGTTCTATCGGTAGCGAGTTGTGTCGCCAAGTAGTTAAGTACAAGCCTAAACAATTCATCATAGTAGATAATTATGAAAACAACGCTTACGATATTCAACAAGAGTTAAAATCAAAATACAAAGATTTAGATTTAGTTGTTTTAATAGCAACCGTTCGTGAGAGAAATCGTTTAGAAGAAATATTTGCAAAATATAAACCGGAAATTGTTTTCCACGCAGCAGCACATAAACACGTTCCGTTAATGGAAGATAGCCCAACCGAAGCGGTTAAAAACAATATCGGCGGAACGTTTAATACGGCAGACGTCGCCGGAAAATACGGTGTTAAAAAGTTTATTTTTATAAGTACCGATAAGGCTGTTAATCCGACCAACGTTATGGGTGCGACAAAACGTGTTTGCGAAATGATTATTCAATCGCTTAACAAAAAATACGATACCGAATACGTTGCTGTAAGGTTTGGCAACGTTTTAGGCTCAAACGGAAGTGTTGTTCCGCTATTTAAAAAGCAAATTGCCGAAGGTGGCCCTGTCACTTTAACGGACGAAAAAATTGTAAGATATTTTATGACGATTCCGGAAGCCGTAAGTTTAGTTTTGCAAGCCGGTGCATTTGCCAAAGGCGGAGAAATATTTGTTCTTGATATGGGCAATCCGGTTAAGATTTACGATTTAGCGGTTAATATGATAAAACTTTCCGGTTATAAACCTTTTGAAGATATTGATATCGTCATCACAGGTTTACGCCCCGGAGAAAAACTTTATGAAGAAAGACTTATGGACGAAGAAGGTTTGCAAAAAACTTCTAATGAACTTATATCAATCGGCAAGCCGATTGAGTTTGATGAAAATAAACTTTTATCAAATATCAAGGCAATTGTCAGTGAAGCGAATAACGAAACGGAAGATATCGTAAATAAAATAAAAGAACTTGTACCAACTTTTTTGCATAAATAGTAGGTACGTAAATATAAAAGGTGAAAGATGGAAGAAAATATAAAAAATGGCGGTGGCCTTTCAATCGGTACAATTTGGTTTTTAATAAAGAAGTATTTTTTATTGATGGTTGTTATTGTCGTTTTATCGGCTGGAACAGGTTATATGATTGCGAGAATGCGTACGCCTGAATATACCATTTCGGAAACGGTAAACTTTAAGACAATGAACGGCGAAACGAATACTTCTTCTGCAATAAACGTTCAGTTTGCTTATGCGCAAACGGTAATAGATTTTTGCAAGACAGGTAAAGTTATGGATAGAGCAAACTTCTATTATAACGAATACTTAAATAGCAATTATACAAATGTTGACGATTATATAAAATCCGTTAACGATAGACTTACTGATTACGTAAATCCTATAAACGGCTATTTGATTGAAAAGTGTGTTGATTCCGAATATTCCGTTGAAAAGTTAGAAGGCGCAGTAAAATATTTTAATAGCGGAAACGTTTCTTCAACAACCGTTGATTCTAAAAATACTCAAACGACGTTTAAGATTACGATAAAGAAGACCGCCAAAGAAAATTTAGATGAAGATTACGAAGATATTAAGGCAAGAATAAAAATTTACGTAATGGCTTGCGATATTGAAGCGAGAGATTCTTTCGGCGACGGTAATTCATATATAATACCGATTAACTTAGATAGAATGTATTCTAATATTTCTAAAAGGCAGACGACGATGTATGCGGGAATTATCGGAGTGGTTTTAGCGGTTGCGGTTGTTTTCATACTTTACTTGTTAGACACCACGATTAAAGATAGTGAAACTCTCGTAAAAATAACCGGAACTAACGTTTTAGCCTTTATAGCCGATCAGGAGGAGAAATAATGAGTAATCAAAAAAATGAAAAAAAAGACATTTCAAAAGAATTGTCAAACGTCAGTCTTAATTTTGAAACGTTTTTCGGTATAATTCGCAGATATTTTGTTTTATTGATTTCTATAATTTTGTTCTCAACTTTATGTGGAATCGGTTTAGGTAAAATATTTGATAAAACGAAATATACTGCAAGTACAACCGTTTTGTTTAAGGCATCGCTAAACAACGAAGTTTTAACTACAACAAATAACGATACTTCCCTTGCTAAATTGATTTTACCGGATACTATAAAAGTTTTAAAATCAGACGACATTATATCTAAAACTAATTCTTTATATAAGGATTACGCATTCAGTAAAGGATTTTCTCCTTCGTATATATCAGGTGGAAACATTTCCTTTTCTAACACTTCTTCAAGTCTTATATTAAAGATATCTTATAACGACGCATCCAGGGAGCAAGCCGTTGAAAAACTCAGTATGTATATCAACGTCATCACTAATAGGAACGGGGACTTAACGACAAGTGAATACGAATCTTTCCTAAAACCTATAAATGCTAACCTTATGGAACTTAAACTCGTTCAAAACGATATCAGCGTTTCGTCAAGCAGTTCGTTTATGAAATACGTATTGTTTGCTTTGCTTGCAGGTGTTGTTATCGCTTTATGTATAGCAATTTTGATATTCTATATGGATACGTCACTCAGAACTAAAGAAGATTTGGAAAAGATTACGGGCATTCCGCTCTTATCTTATATAGACGATACCGAATTATATAATAGTGCGAAAAGCTCTTCCGGTCATTCAAGTAGCCACTCAAAAAGAAGAAAATAAAAAATAAGATATTTTGTAAAAAACGACACTAAATTAGTGTCGTTTTTTGTTTGATAAAAAATAGTAAAAAATATTTTAAAAATCTATCATAAATCCTTGACAAAGCAAACTATTAAGTGTACAATTTACTTGAAAATTAGCAGTTGACCATAAAGAGTGCTAACAAGTTGTGTGTATAATTGCTAAAAGGGGTGGAAAATGAAGCTTTCCGATAGAAAGAGAAAAATATTGCAATATGTCGTAGATGATTATATATCAACGGCACAGCCAGTATCCAGTAAAAGTATTACCGAAAAGTATATGCCAGATATAAGTTCTGCAACAGTAAGAAGTGAGCTTGCAGGGTTAGAAGAAATGGGATTTTTATCGCAACTTCACACTTCAAGTGGACGTGTTCCGTCGGTAGAAGCGTATAAATTATACGTTTCGGAGCTTATGGATAAAAGTAAACTTACATCTAAAGAAGTCGGCACGATTAAAGAGATGTTTGCAAATCACGTAGATAATTTAGAAGAAGTCGTGCAAAACACCGTAAAAGTAATAAGCGATTTAACCGATTACACGACGATAGCACTTTCAACTCACAGTAAGGAAGAAAAAATAGTAAAACTTGATATATTCCGCCATAAGCTGACCCAAGCGCTTTTGTTAATAGTTACCGAAAATACTTTAATCAGAGATAAGTTTATAAATATTCCCGAGAATATGAGTGATGATCAAATAAGCGAAGCGGCAGTATTTATAAGTAAACTTTGTGTTGGAAGAAAACTCGGAGAGATTGTTGGACTTATTGATACAATAAAAGATGAGTTTGCGACGTATAGAGAGATTTTCAAAAACGTTATGGACGCTATTGAAGAATACATTGAAAAGGGAAATGCACAAGTTTTACTTGAAGGTGAACAAAAGAGCATTAATCACCCTGAGTATAATAACGATTCCGAAAAAATGAAAAACTTTTTATCGGTTATAACGAGTAAAGATAAAATCGCAGAGCTTCTTTCAAAAGATAACGATAATATTGAGATCAATATTAAAATCGGCGGAGAAGAAGAAAAAGATATGCCTGAAGATTGTTCACTCGTTTCTGCCACGTATTCGGTTAGTGGCGTGAAGATAGGAACGTACGGCGTTATAGGTCCACTTCGTATGGATTATCCGAAAGTAGTATCGGTATTAAAGGGTGTAGGCAAAATTTTAGAAGATATGATAGAAAATAAAAAGTAAGGGAAATATAAATGGAAGACAAGAAAAAGAATCAAGAGAAAGAAATTAAGCAAGAAGAAGTAAAAGAAGAAACTTGCGAAACCGTATCTGAAAAAGAAGATAACAAGATAGAAGAATTGCAAAAGCAGGTTGAAGAATACAAAGACAAATGGATGAGAAACGTCGCTGAATTTGACAACTATAAAAAGCGCAACGCAAAGTTATGGCAAGATGCTTTTAACGAAGGAATATCAAGCGTTATAACGAAAGTTCTTCCTATCGGGGACAGTTTGGATAGGGCGTGCAATATGGGACTTGACGAAAAGACGGAAGAAGGGATCAAGGGATTGATAAAGAAATTCAACGAAGCGTTAAAGAGTATAGGGATTGAAGAAATCAATCCGATAGGAGAACCGTTTGATCCGACAATTTCCGAAGCGCTTATGCAAGTTGAAAAAGCAGAAGGTGAAACGGTAGATACCGTTAAACAAGTATTTGAAAAAGGATATAAATTAAACGATAAGATTATTAGATATGCAAAAGTATCTGTTATAAAGTAAAAAAAGGAGAATATAAATATGAAAACAATAGGTATAGATTTGGGAACAACAAACTCATGCGTAGCCGTTATGGAAAACGGTGAGCCGGTAGTAATAGCAAACGCTGAAGGAAGCAGAACGACTCCTTCAGTAGTTGCATTTAGTAAGGAAGGAGAAAGAATTGTTGGTCAAGTAGCAAAGCGTCAATCGGTAGCAAACCCTGACAGAACGATTTCGTCAATCAAAAGACACATGGGCGAAAATTACAAAGTAGATATTGACGGCAAAGGATATACACCGCAAGAAATTTCAGCAATGATTTTAACGAAGTTAAAAAAGGACGCTGAAAGCTATTTAGGTGGTGAAGTTAAAGACGCAGTTATCACTTGCCCTGCATACTTTACGGATAGCCAACGTCAAGCAACTAAAGACGCAGGTAAAATTGCAGGACTTAACGTTTTAAGAATTATCAACGAACCGACCGCAGCAGCACTTTCTTACGGACTTGATAAAGAAGGAAAAACACAAAAGGTTATTATTTACGACCTTGGCGGTGGTACGTTTGATGTATCTATTATGGAAATCGGCGAAGGCGTATTTGAAGTTTTGGCAACAAACGGTAATTGTAAATTAGGTGGCGACGATTTTGATAACAAAATTATGAACTATCTCGTTGAACAATTCAAGGCAAAAGAAGGCATTGATTTATCTAACGATAAACTTGCAATGCAAAGAATTAAAGAAGCAGCAGAAAAGGCAAAGATTGAATTATCCGGTATGAATACAACGAATATCAATCTTCCTTTCATTACGGCTGATGCAACAGGTCCAAAGCACTTAGACGTTGACTTAACGAAGCAAAAGTTTGATGCTCTCACAGCCGATTTAGTTGACGAAACGGTTATTCCTATGAAAAAGGCTATGGAAGATGCTAAGCTTTCATATTCGGATATTGACAAGGTAATTTTAGTAGGTGGTTCAACGAGAATTCCTGCAGTTATAGATAAGGTTAGACAAATCACAGGAAAAGAACCGTTTAAGGGAATTAACCCTGATGAATGCGTTGCAATCGGTGCAGCAATTCAAGGCGGTGTTTTAAGTGGCGAAGTTAAAGACGTTTTACTTTTAGACGTTACACCACTTTCTCTCGGTATTGAAACTTTAGGTGGCGTTTGCACAAAACTTATTGAAAGAAACACGACGATTCCTGTAAAGAAATCACAAGTTTTCTCAACGGCAGCAGATAATCAAACACAAGTTGATATTCATATTTTACAAGGTGAAAGAGAGTTTGCGGCAGACAACAAAACTTTAGGTAGATTTGAATTGACGGGTATTGCTCCTGCTCCAAGAGGTATTCCTCAAATAGAAGTTACTTTTGATATTGACGCAAACGGT
Source organism: Clostridia bacterium (assembly GCA_024405475.1). GTDB lineage: Bacteria > Bacillota > Clostridia > Christensenellales > Borkfalkiaceae > UBA1259. Next base: position 74,678 of record JAKSOS010000001.1, on the reverse strand, counting down.
ATCGTAAACGTTTCTGCAAAAGATATGGGAACGGGCAAGAGTCAAAATATCACGATAACGTCTTCAACAAACCTTTCTGATGCAGATATTGATAAGGCTGTAAACGAAGCTAAACAATACGAAGAACAAGACAAAAAGAGAAAGGAAAGCGTAGATGCAAGAAATCAACTTGACGGACTTATTTTCTCTGCAGAAAAGACGATTAAAGAAGCAGGCGATAAGATTAGTGAAGAAGACAAGGCAAAGGTAGAAGAAGCAATCAAAGTTGCCAAAGCAGATTTAGACAGTGGCGATGCAGAAAAGATAAAGAGCGCAACCGAAAAGTTATCTACCGAAATTCAACCTGTATTTGCAAAATTATATCAACAAGCAAATCCAAACGGCGCAGGCGATCCTAACGCAAGTGCAGACGGAACGGAATTCCATCAAGGCGGAGACCAACAATAATAACAGTTAAGCCTTCCCTAGACAAAGGGAAGGCTATTTAATCAATAAAGGTAAAATATGGCAAAAGATTATTATGCAACACTCGGGGTTGATAAAAACGCAAGTAGTGACGATATTAAAAAAGCGTATAGAACACTTGTAAAAAAGTATCACCCAGACCTTCACCCCGGCGATAGTGCCGCTGCTGAAAAGTTTAAGGAAATTAACGAAGCAAACGAAGTTTTGTCTGACGATAAAAAGAGAAAACAATACGATTTTGAAAGAGAACACCCAAATATGGGTGGCTTTGGCGGAAACGGTGCGGGATTCTCGGGATTTTCAGGCGGTTTCGGTGGCTTTGAAGATATTTTCGGCGATATTTTCGGCGGTTTCGGTGGCGGAAAAACAAGAGCCCAAACTAAGAAAAAGGGCGAAGATATTACGATAGAAATTTCACTTTCGTTTTTAGACGCCGCAAAAGGTTGCGTTAAGGAAGTAGTATATACGAGAAACGCACCTTGTTCGTCTTGTAAGGGGACGGGTGCTAAAAACGGAACTGCTTATAAAACTTGTCCAAAATGTAATGGAACAGGTCAAGTTGAATATGCCGTAAATAACGGATTTTTCCGTTCGGTAAGCGTAAGAGCGTGTGATGAGTGCCACGGCACAGGGAAAAAGATTTTAGAACATTGTCCGGACTGTAAGGGTAAAGGATATGTTAGAACGTCAACAAAGGTTTCTCTTAATATTCCTGCAGGTGCAGATACGGGCAGTTATTTAAGAAAGGTAGGATTCGGTGAAGCAAGTTCTAACGGCGGTGAAGTAGGCGACCTTATAGTCGTTATTAAAGTTGAACCGAGCAAGATTTTAAAAAGAAAGAACTTTGACCTTTACGTCATCGTTCCTATCAGCTTTAAGACGGCGGCTATGGGTGGAAAAGTAAAAATTCCTTTAATTGACGAAACGCTTGAATATACTATTCCGGAAGGAACGCAAAGTGGAAAAATGTTCTTCGTGCGTGGAAAGGGAATAAAAACAAATAGGGGAACGGGCGATCTATACATAGAAGTTTTAGTAGAAGTTCCGAGTAAACTTTCAAAAGCGCAAAGACAGGCTTTAGAAGATTTTGATAAAGAAACGGATATTAAACAATGTTCGGAAATGAAAAAATATAAAGAGAATATGCAATCTCTTTATGGAAAAGATCCATATTAAAAACAAAAAACCACGGTTAAAACCGTGGTTTTTAATTTTTAAATATTATAAAACGTCAATTTCTTTTTCGTATTTATCAAAGAGATTATATCTTTCGGGATGAGTTAGTGCAGTATAAATCATTTCTCTGATTTTCGGTATTTTTATTCCCAAAGTTTTTATAATTTCCTTTACGTATTCCCTTTGCGTGTTTTTATTTGCAGGGCAACTGCTGACTAAAACGGGCAAATCTTTTGCAAAAGGAATAATGTCTTGTTCTTCAATCATAATCATAGGACGAATGAGAGTGATTTTCGTTCTGTCTAAATATGATTTCGGTGCAAATGTAGAAAGTCTTCCCTCGTAGAAAAGGGAGAGAATAAAGGTGTCAATCAAATCGTCTGCGTGATGACCTAATGCAACTTTGTTTACACCGTTTTTTACGGCGACTTCGTAAAGCGCACCCTTTCTCATTTTAGAACAGAGCGCACAGGGATTTTTTTCTTTTCTCACATCAAAAACTATTTCTTTTATATCCGTTCTTTCAACTATAAAAGGAACGGAAATTGAATCGCAAAACTCTTGAATTTTTGAATAATCGGTTTTTTTATCGTTATTGTTAAGGTCAATCGCTATTGCTTTTAACTCAAATTTTTCGTTAGAAAACTTTTGATACATTGACAATAGTTTTAGTAAAGTAAGGCTATCTTTTCCGCCCGAAATGCCGACGGCAATTTTGTCGCCGTCTTTAATCATTTTATATTTTTCAATGCCTTTTCGCATTACCGAAAGCAATCTTTTTTCACTCATAAAAAATCCTTTGTTAAAGAACTTGATTTTTTCTTATAATTCTATTATACTAATAAAAGTGAAAAATACAAAATATTTTAGGTGATTTATGCAAGAATTTTTAGTTGGAATATTCGGAGAGTTATGGTCAACTCTTTTTATGAGCATTATTCCGCTTATAGAATTAAAGGGCGGTATTATTTATGCAAGAAGCGTTGGCTATTCTTTTTTTGAAGCTTACGGATTATCTTATCTCGGTTCAACTATTGCATTTTTCCCTGTATTTTTCTTGTTTATTCCTATATTAAACCTATTAAAAAAGATTAAGTTTGTAAACAATTTTGCCCAAAAAATTGAAGCATATATCGGCAAAAGGGCAAGCGATGCATTAGAAAAACAAAAAAGCAACGGAAGAGCCAACACGTTAACCGAAAGAAAAATAAAGTTTTTAACCGTTTTGATTTTCGTTGCAATTCCACTTCCTATGACAGGGGTGTGGACTGGAACGGCAATCGCAGTATTTTTGCAAATGAAATTTAAAGATAGTCTTATTGCAGTTGTAATCGGAAATCTCGTTGCAGGGCTGATTATCTCACTACTCGGCGCACTTTGTATTGCAATTTGGGATATAGAAAGTTTGAATTACGTTTTATGGGGATTATTTATTCTTGCAATAGTTTTATTAGTTATAACGATAATTAAAATCACAAGAAAAAATAAAAAGGTCGGTGATAATTGATGGGATTTTTTTCATGGCTTTTTAAAAGAAAACCGAGAGTTGTTAAATTAGGTCTTGCATTAGGTTCAGGCGGAGCAAAAGGTTTTGCAGAGCTTGGTGCAATTCAAGCGTTTGAAGAAAACGGAATACAATTTGATATAATAGCAGGTTCAAGTATCGGTAGCATTATCGGTGCTTTTTATGCTGACGGCTATTCGTCAAGCGAAATAATAGAGTTAATTAAAAAGGTTGATTTAAGAGAAGTAACAAACTTTTTAATGATTAAAATGGATACCGCAAAGATGTTTGGCGTTATTGATAAAATCATAGGTTCAAAAAATATTGAAGATTTAGAAAAACCGTTCAGGGCTATTGCGACCGAGTATCAAACGGGCGAAGAATTCGTTTTTGAAAAAGGAAGCGTTGCGAAGGCACTTTGTGCATCTTCTTCTTATCCGCCCTTTTTTAAGCCTGTAGATATAGAAGGCAAACAGTACGTAGACGGCGGATTTACGAACTCCGTTCCGTGTGACGTCGTTAAAAATCTCGGTGCTGAATACGTTGTGGGAATTGATTTATCTAATCATGAACCAAAACCTATAAACTTTTTGTCAAGGATTTTTTCCGGCTATGATAAAGGCAAAGATAAACCGTGGGAAAAGGGATATGAAAATGCTAATATGATGCTTCATCCTGACCTTCATTTGTATAAACCGACTTCTGTAAATGCAACGAGCGAAATGTTTAAAATCGGTTATGAGTGTGCTTTAGAAAATATTCCGAAAATCAAAGAAGAAATTGAAAAATTAAAAAAGACAAAGCCAAAAAAGATAAAGAAAGAGAAAATAAAAAAACAAAAATAAAAAAATGTTAAACAAAAGAAGAGCTTTTTTAACGGTACTTTGTATATTGTTTTTATTTATAAATCTTCAAGGTTGTTATAAAAGCGAGAAGAAGGAAACGGAAAATTACAAAGGTTTTGCCGTTAATATCATTGACGTCGGCGAAGGTGACGCAATACTTGTTCACTTTGAAAGCGGAGAAAATTTACTTATAGATTGTGGCGAAAAAAGTGAAAATAACTTTAATAAAATCAAGAAATGTTTTTCCTTTTTTGAAGTGGAAAATATTGATTATTTAATTTTAACTCACATTGATAGCGACCATACCGGAAACGCACTTGATATTATAAAAAACTATAACGTTAAAACGGCGTATATTCCTAAAATTTTAGAGCCGGAAAAATACGAAGATTTTAATTTAGCGTTAAACGAATTAAACTCAAAAGATATTCCAACGAAAATCTCCTTAATCTATCAAAGCATAAATATAGAAAACGCAAATATTTTATTCTTATCGCAAGAAGATATGTTTTCAACTAATAGTTCTTATGCAGACTTTAACAGAACTGAAATCCCTAATGAAAAACAAAAAAACAATATTTCGCCGATAATTTATTTAGAGTATAAAGGCGTGAGATTTTTGTTTACGGGAGACGCCGAAAGCGAACAAGAAATCAAAGTTATAAATAACTATAATTTAGGTTTATACGAAAGGTTTAACGTAAACTTAACTAACGTTGATTTTCTTAAAGTAGGGCATCACGGCGCAAGTGATTCAAGTTGCGAAAAGTTTTTACAAACCGTTAATCCTAAAAACGCACTCATATCTGTCGGCGGAAATAATTATTACGGGCATCCGTCTGACGAAACGTTAATTAGGTTCAATAAAAATTGTCCTGATTGCATGATTTATAGAACTGATAGGGATGGAACTATTTCGGTAAGAGTAGAAAATAATGATAATGTTAATATTGTAACTGAAAGGCAATAAAAAGCGCCACTAATTTTAGTGGCGCTTTTTAATTTAGACTATGCTATTTTAGAAACTGTTATGCTTGCGCTAGAAATAGTAGCAGTGTCAGCCGAAGTGTTATAAAGTGACAACGTTGCAGGGGCAGAAGTATTTACTAAAATAGTTTTGCTTCCTGCAATATTTTCGCCACCCGTATTTGCTTGACTTATCGTTTCGTTAGGCAACGCTGTTCCGTTTAGATAAAGCGTAGTGTCAAAAATACCCGTTGCAACGTATCCGTTAGAAAAGAAAGACACGAGATAAGTTCCCGCCGTCGGCAAAGTGATGGTATTATTAGCAACTACGAAAGGGTTATTCGGTGTGCTTGTGATTAAAGAAAGCGGAATTGCCGAATTTGTAGCAACTGTAGTCGTTGCGTTTGTTCCGGCGTAAACGGAATTAAACGAAGCAGGTGCACCTTGTGGACCTTGCGGACCGACCGGACCTTGTGGACCGATAGGGCCTCTCGGACCCATAGGTCCTACGATAAATCTTGGGCTAATTGCTCTTCTTGGGCAGTTGTTATTAAAAAAACAACACATAAAAATCCTCCTTTGTAAGTCTATTTTATTTTATGAAACTGTTAAGATTTTTGTTAATATCAGGGCAATAAAATAAATAACTTAATGACTTTTTTTAATATTTGTGGTATACTATAATAATTATAGGAAATTAAGTATGGAACAAAGAAAGTTTGAATTGCAATCAAAGTTTAAGCCGACAGGCGATCAACCGGAAGCAATCAAAAATTTAACCGAAGGCGTTTTAGACGGTTTACGCACGCAAGTTTTACTCGGCGTTACAGGTTCGGGTAAAACTTTTACTATGGCAAACGTCATAAACAACGTTCAACGTCCTGCATTAGTAATTGCGCATAACAAAACGCTTGCGGCACAACTTTGCAACGAGTTTAGAGAGTTTTTTCCGAAAAACAGAGTTGAATTTTTCGTTTCCTATTATGATTATTATCAACCTGAGGCATATATTCCTTCTACCGATACTTATATAGAAAAGGACTTATCAATAAATGACGAAATAGATAAACTTCGCCACTCTGCGACTTGTTCGCTTGCCGAAAGAAGCGATACTATCGTCGTAGCGTCCGTTTCTTGTATATACGGACTCGGCGCTCCCGAAGATTATTATAGGCTTGCCGTTTCTATTAGACCTAACGACCAGATTTCACGTGACGAGTTAATAAGAAAACTCATTGCAATTCAGTACACGAGAAAAGATATAGATTTTTCTCGTTCTTCTTTCAGAGTCAGGGGAGATTCGCTTGATATATTTCCGTCTTCTAACACCGAAATATTTATTAGAGTAGAATTTTTTGGCGATACTATAGATAGAGTTTGTGAAGCGGAGTTTACAACCGGCAATACGATTTCCGAATTGAACCATGCGGTCATATTCCCTGCAAGCCACTATGCAGTTGAAGAACAAAAAATGAAAAACGCAATCACGATGATTGAGAGAGATAAAGAAGACGAAGTAAAGTTTTTCACCGATAGCGGAAAGCTCATTGAAGCGCAAAGGCTTAATCAAAGAACAGACTACGACGTTGAGATGATGCAAGAAATAGGTTTTTGCAAAGGCATTGAAAATTACAGTAGATATTTTGACGGAAGAAAGGTCGGCGAACCGCCTTTTACTCTGTTGGATTATTTTCCGAAAAACTTTATCGTCTTTATTGACGAATCGCATATAACGATTCCGCAAATAGGTGCAATGTTTAACGGCGATAGGTCAAGGAAGAACACTCTCGTAGATTACGGATTCCGATTAAAATCCGCTTACGATAACAGACCTTTAACTTTTGAAGAGTTTGATAAAAGGGTAGGGCAAATGATATGTGTTTCTGCAACTCCTGCACAATACGAATTAGATCAGGCAGGACAAGTCGTTGAACAAATTATAAGACCGACGGGGTTATTAGATCCTGAAATTATCGTTAAGCCGACAAAAAATCAAATAGACGATTTGCTTATACAAATTAACAAAGTCGTTGCAGAAAAAGGCAGAGTGTTAGTCACAACGCTTACTAAAAAAATGGCGGAAAGTTTAACCGAGTATTTAAAAGAAAAGGGCGTTAAAGTAAGATATATGCACAGCGATATAGACACGATGGATAGAATAGAAATCGTGTCGGGTTTAAGAACGGGCGAGTTTGACGTGCTTTGCGGAATCAACCTTTTAAGAGAAGGTTTAGACCTTCCGGAAGTAAAACTCGTTGCTATTTTAGATGCAGATAAAGAAGGGTTTTTAAGAAGTGAAACTTCTCTTATTCAAACGGTAGGTAGGGCTGCGAGAAACTCCGAAGGAAAAGTTATAATGTATGCAGATACCATTACAAAGAGTATGGATAAGGCAATAAGCGAAACTAACAGAAGAAGAAAAATTCAAGACGATTATAATAAGGCAAACGGAATTATTCCGAGAACTATTGTAAAAGACGTTGTAAATACATTAGAAATAACGAAGAAAAAGGACTTGACGAAAGAAATTAAGAAGGCAGATATTCCTGAAGAGATAGAAAAGTTAAAGGCACTTATGAAAGTTGCGTCAAGCAATCTTGATTTTGAAAAGTGCATAGAAATAAGAGATACGATCACGAAATTAAAACTTAAAATGAGAAAGTAAAAAATGAACGATAATTTAATTATAAAAGGCGCAAGAGAAAACAATTTAAAAAATGTAAACCTAACCATACCGAGAAATAAGCATGTCGTATTTACAGGCTTATCAGGGAGTGGTAAATCTACGCTTGAATCTGAAACGGTTTATGCAGAAGGTCAAAGAAGATACGTAGAGAGTTTATCTTCTTATGCGAGAATGTTTTTAGGGCAAATGGAAAAACCTGACGTTGATTCTATTGAAGGGTTGTCGCCTGCAATTTCCATTGACCAAAAGACCACTTCGCACAATCCTCGTTCTACCGTGGGAACGGTTACCGAAATATACGATTATTTTAGACTTTTGTTTGCAAGAGTCGGCGTTCCGCATTGTCCAAATTGCGGAAAAGAGATAACAAGGCAAACCGTTGACGAAATTACAGATAAAGTTATGGCGTATGCTGAAAACACGAAGATATTAGTTAATGCGCCTGTTGTTCGTGGTAAAAAGGGCGAATATAAAAAAGAGCTTGAAAGTTATAAAAAAAGTGGATATTTAAGAGTTGAAATAGACGGAATAGTTTATAATCTTGACGAAGAATTGCCTATTCTTGATAAGAATATTAAGCACGAAATTTCAGTTGTCGTAGATAGGCTTATAGTAAAGCAAGGAATAGAAAAAAGATTAACCGACTCTTTGGAAATGGCGATAAAATTAGCCAGCGGACTTGTGGAAATTGAAATAGTCGGCGGAGGAAAAACGTTGTATTCAACGATGTATTCTTGCCCTGACTGTGGAATAAGCATAGAAGAAATTGAACCGAGATTGTTTTCGTTTAATAATCCGTACGGTGCTTGTCCCGATTGCCACGGTTTAGGTTTTAAGGAAGAGATTGACGAAAACTTAATCGTAAAAGATAAAAATCTTTCTTTAAGGCAAGGCGCAATGACGGTATCGGGCTGGAACTTAGAAAGCGGAAAGATTGCCGAAATGAGTTTTCAGTCGCTTGCTAATCACTACGGATTCAGTTTAGATACGCCTGTTAAAGATTTGCCGAAAGAAATTTATAATATTTTGCTTTACGGTAGCAAGGGCGAAAAAATCCGTATGGAATATAACACAAAAACTTTTAACACGAGTTATGATTCTTCGTGGGAAGGAATTATTCCTAATTTAGAGAGAAGATACAGAGAAACGACGAGTGACTGGACGAAGCGTGAAATTGAAAAGTACATGAATATAAAAGAGTGCGATTCTTGTCACGGAAAGAGATTGAAAAGGGAAGCACTTGCCGTTACGATAGGTGGAAAAAATATCTCAGATCTTACCGATATGAGTGTAGAGAATCTTATAAAGTTTATTGATGGGTTAGAGTTTTCTAAAACCAACACGATGATTTCCGCACCTATCTTAAAGGAAATAAAAGCGAGATTAAGTTTCTTAAAAGACGTAGGCTTATCTTACTTGACGTTATCTCGTTCAGCAGTTTCTTTGTCGGGTGGCGAAGCACAGAGAATAAGACTTGCCACGCAAATAGGAAGCGGACTAACGGGCGTACTATATATTTTAGACGAACCGAGTATAGGACTTCACCAAAGAGATAACGAAAAACTTTTAAACACGTTAAAAAAATTGAGAGATTTAGGAAACACGTTAATCGTCGTTGAACACGACGAAGACACGATGCGTGAAGCAGATTTTATCGTAGACATAGGCCCTAAGGCAGGAGTACACGGTGGCGAAATCGTAGCTTCGGGAACGATAGAAGATATTATCAACGAACCAAAGTCTATCACAGGCGATTATTTAGCAGGCAGAAGAAAAATAGAAGTGCCGTTAAACAGAAAAGCTCCTGACGGAAGATGGCTAAAAGTTTGCGGTGCAAGACAAAACAATCTTAAAAATATTGACGTTAAATTCCCTGTCGGATTATTTACAGCCGTAACCGGCGTGTCGGGTTCGGGAAAGAGTTCGCTTATCAACGAAATACTTTATCCGTCGCTTGCGAACACGTTAAACAGGGCAAAGATAAAAGAAGGTGCTTTTGATAAAATTGAAGGCATAGAATATTTTGATAACGTCATTGCGATAGATCAGTCGCCGATAGGAAGAACTCCACGTTCTAATCCTGTAACGTACACCGGTGCGTTTTCGTTTATAAGAGAATTGTTTGCATCTACTCCTGACGCAAAAGAAAGGGGATACAAAGCAGGTAGATTTTCATTTAACGTTTCAGGCGGAAGATGTGAAAATTGCGAGGGAGACGGCATTATTAAAATTGAAATGCATTTCTTACCGGACATGTTCGTTCCATGCGAAGTATGTAAAGGCAAAAGATACAACAGAGAAACTTTGGAAGTAAAATACAAAGGTAAAAATATCGCCGACGTTTTGGATATGACGGTTGACGAAGCCTGTGAATTCTTTAAGAATATCACTTCTATTTATAATAAGATAAAAACACTTCAAGAAGTGGGACTCGGCTATATAAAACTCGGTCAATCTTCTACGACGCTATCGGGTGGCGAAGCGCAAAGAGTAAAACTTGCAACTGAATTATCAAAGCGTTCTACGGGAAAGACTTTGTATATTTTAGACGAACCTACTACGGGGCTTCACTCTTACGACGTAGATAAACTTTGCACGGTATTAAAAAAGCTTCAACAAGCAGGAAATACTATTGTCGTTATAGAACATAATTTAGACGTTATTAAACTTGCGGATTATATAATTGATTTAGGACCTGAAGGTGGCGATAAAGGTGGTACGGTTATCGCACAAGGTAGTCCTGAAGAAATAGCGAAAATAGACGGCAGTTATACTGCTCAATTTTTAAGGAAAATGTTAAAGTAAAATGAGTATAAAAATAAACGCACATAGCAGTATATTTATAGCTGAAAAAAACAAAAAAATATTCGTTGATCCATTTATGATAAAAGATGGCAAAAATCAAGCCGATTATATTTTTATCACCCATTCGCACTACGATCATTTTTCACCTGAAGATATCTTAAAGGTAGCAAACAAAAAAACAATTTTCGTTGCACCAGTAAGTTTGAAATCAGAGATTTTAAGATTAAACGTAAAAGAAGAAAACTTATATTTAGTATTTCCAAACGACATAGTCGTTTTAGAAGGTTTTAAGGCGATAGCAATTCCATCTTATAATTTAAAGGAAAAGTTCCACGAAAAAGAAAGTAAATTCGTGGGATACTTATTTGATTTTTTCACGACGAAAGTTTACGTTGCAGGCGATACCGATTATATTCCCGAAATGAAGGAAATAAAATGTGATATCGCACTCGTGCCGATAGGCGGAAAATATACGATGGATTATAAAGATGCGTCGCAATTTATAAACGACGTAAAACCTAAAATTGCTATTCCGACTCACTACGGTAGTATCGTCGGAAAAATAACCGACGGAATAGATTTCAAAAACTCGGTAGATAAAAGCGTTCAGGTTAAACTTCTCATAGGAGATAATTAATGAAGAAAAGCTTATCAATAATTTTTATTCTCCTTGGCGGAATATGTTGGGGAATGATGAGTTTATTCGTCAACGTCTTAAACGGCGCAGGGTTTAGCGGTACGCAAATCGTCGGCATAAGAGTTTTGGTAGCGGTTGTCGTTTACTCGTTAGCGATAGCGATAATTTCGCCGTCAAAGTTTAAGATACAGTTAAAAGACTTGTGGCTGTTTATTTGTATCGGTGGGCTTTGCGTTGCACTTACAAACTTTTTATACATATTCACAATCATAAAAAGCGAAGCGTCGGTTGCAGTAGTTTTAATGTACACTTCGCCGATATTCGTTTTAATTTTCTCTGCAATATTTTTTAAGGAAAAAATCACCGTTAAAAAAATTATCGTAATAATTTTAACTTTTTTAGGGTGCATATTCGTTGCCGGAATTATAGGTGGCAAGCATAAAATATCGGCATTAGCATTTATCACTGGAATAGGCTCGGGGCTATGCTACGGATTATATTCAATTTTCGGAAAACTCGCAATTAAAAAATACGATACGTACACGACTACGCTTTACGCATTTATTTTTGCTTTCGTTTTCTTTATTCCGCTTGCTAATTACAAGTTGACTTTTTCAATGATGATTGATTCGCCGAATATGATAGCTTACGGAGTAGGAATAGGACTTGTGTGTTCGGTGTTAGCATATTTTTTCTATACGCTGGGTTTAGGTGGCGTGAGTGCAAGCAACGCAGCAATACTTTCGGAGATTGAACCCGTCGTGGCGACAATGATAGGAATATTCGTCTTTAAGGAATCACATAGTGCATTAAAGATTATAGGTATAGTTTTAGTGCTAATGTCAATAGTGATTCTAAATATCAATTTTAAGAAAAAAGAAGATAAAAAGTTGTATTAAAAAATTAAAATGTAAACCCACTCAAACGAGTGGGTTTTTTGTTATAGTATATTGTTATAAAATAAATATAAATAAAAAAAGGGATTTAAACTTTTTTGTCGTATTTATATATGTGAACAAGTTTGTGAAGGAATAATATGAAAGAAAAAACTTTACTTATTGAAGAAAAATTCTTATCTCCGTTTGCAAAAAAATCAAAAGACACGGTAGGTAGATTAAGAGAAGAAGAACCTTGTCCTATGAGAACGGATTTTCAAAGAGATAGGGACAGAATTATTCATTGTAAATCGTTTAGAAGATTAAAAAATAAAACGCAAGTATTTTTTTCACCGGAAGGCGACCATTTCAGGACGAGATTAACGCACACGTTAACGGTGGCACAAGTTGCAAGGTCTATTTCAAGAGCGTTGTCGCTTAACGAAGATTTAACCGAAGCTATTGCGTTAGGTCACGATTTAGGACATACTCCGTTTGGGCATTCTGGCGAAAGAATACTGAACGCATTAAATCCAAAAGGATTTAAACACAACGTTCAGTCTGGTAGAGTCGTTGATTTTTTGGAAAATAACGGAAACGGTCTTAATCTTACGAGAGAAGTTGTAGACGGAATAATCAACCACAAAGCCGATTCTAATCCAAACACGTTAGAAGCAAAAGCAGTTTCTATTGCAGATAGAATTGCATACATAAATCACGATATAGACGACGCAATAGCAGGTGGATTTATCACTCAAAACGACTTGCCGAAAGATGCGATAAAACTTTTAGGTGAAACGTCTTCTAAAAGAATCAACTCAATGATATTTTCAATTTTCAGAGAGAGCGATAATAAAAACAAAGTTGAAATGGAAGAAGACGTAAAAGAAGCGACAAATACTTTAAGAAGTTTTATGTTTGAAAGAGTTTATAAAGCAAAGACTTTTAGTGAAGAAGAAGAAAAAGCAAGCAGAATGATTTCTGCGCTTTACGAATATTTCAAAAAGCATACCGAAGAATTGCCGTTATTTTATATAGACGAATTAAAAACGAACGATATAGACACAGTTATTTGCGATTATATTTCGGGTATGTCAGATACGTTCGTTGTAAAAGATTTTACAAGACTATTTATTCCAAACAAATGGGAATTATAATATGAAGGGTTTTGACGCAAGGTTTTTAGACGAATTAAAGAGTAAAAACGACATTGTAGATACCATTTCAAAGTACGTTCATTTAGAGCAGAAAGGTGGAAACTACTGGGGCAGGTGTCCTTTTCATCACGAAAAGACTCCTTCTTTTTGCGTTAATCCACAAGGTCAGTTTTTCTATTGTTTCGGCTGTCATAAATCGGGAGACGTTATAACGTTCGTAAGGGCAATTGAATCAATAGATTTTGCAGACGCAGTTAAGATTTTAGCGGATAAAGCTAAAATGCCTATTCCCGAAATGAAGTATGACGAAGAACAGTTAAAAGAGCAAAAACAAAAAAAAGAAAGGTTGCTTTCTTTATTAAAAGACACCGCACGTTATTACGTCAATACGTTAAGAACGGATAAGGCGGAAAGCCATATTGACTATATAAATAAGAGAAAGTTTACTTCCGACACGATAGTTAAGTTCGGGCTGGGCGCTTCGCTTGATTTTAATTCGCTTCCTAAATATTTAAAAGAAAAGGGATATACGTATCAAGAAATGGTAGAGTCGGGGACATGCGGAGAAAAAAACGGCAGGTATTTTGACTGGTTGGGCGGAAGACTTATTATTCCCGTAATAGACCAGTTCAATAACGTCGTTGCTTTTGACGGAAGAAGAATTGACGGCGGAAAAGAACAAAAATATATAAATACGAAAGAAACTCAAATATTCTTTAAGGGGAAAACTTTATTTAACATAAACAACTTAAAGAAGGTAAAAAACGAAAAGGGTATAGATAGCGTAATTATCGTTGAAGGGCATTTAGACGTAGTATCTTTGGTACAAGCAGGTATAGAAAACGTGGTGGCAAGTATGGGAACTGCACTCACGAAAGACCAAGCGAGAATACTTAAAAGATATGCTGATAAAGTTTATATTTCTTACGACGGAGATTCGGCAGGTCAGAAGAATACGCTTCGTGGTATAGATATTTTAAGTGACGAAGGGCTTGAAGTAAAAATCATATCTCTCCCAGATGGATTAGATCCTGATGACGTTATAAAACAATACGGAGCAGATTATTATCGTCAACTTATTTTAGAAGCTAAACCGTTAATTGATTTTAAGTTGGACTCGTTGAAGAAAACGTTTGATTTAAAGACGGTTGACGGAAAGAGAAAATACGCACAAAACGCTTGCCGAATAATAAGAGAGAGTTCTTCTCCTACGGAACAAGAAGATTTGTTAAAAATCGTAAGAGATAACACAGGCTTTACTTTTGAATCGTTAAAGAGAGAACTTTATCAAGAAGAAAACGTAATAAAAGAACAAAACAGCGTACCGAAGTCTTCGGAGCACATTGAAGATAAAAATAAAAAGGCGATAAGATTTATTTTGTATTCTTATTTGTTCAATAAAGAGTACACGTTAGATACGAATATAGAAGAATTAGAGTTCAGTCTTTCAACTCATAAAGAAATTGCAGACTACATAATTTCAAAAAAGAAAGAAAATGCGAAATGTAATTTTTCCGACCTTTACGAAATATTAGCAGATGATCAAGCGGAAGAACTGAATAAGTTAGCAGAATTAGAAACCGATACGAATAGTGAAGGTAGGAATATTGCATATCAAGAAAATTATTTTAACGATTGCGTAAAGACTGTTAAAACTTCGCTTTTAGAAGAAAAAATTCAGTTGTTGACGTCAAGGTTTAAGGCTGAAACGGATGAAAACGTAAGGCGACAAATTGCAGTGGAATTGCAAAGTTTATTAACAAAAAAGAACAAGTTAAACTAATAAAAAATTATTAGTTAAGGAGAATAAAAAGTGAGTAGCGAATTATTTAGAGAAGAAGAAAACGTAGAGCTTTCGGAAGAAATCAAAGTATTTGTAAGCGATATTATTTTGGAATACAAAAAGAGTGGCAGTATAACGACGGCTCAACTTCTTGACAAGTTAGAAAAGGTGGAAGCAACGCCCCTCCAACTTGAAGAAGTTTATAAGATGATTGAAAGTTCGGGTATTCAAATTGTAAACGAATACGAAAGAGATAAAGAACTTTACGATGCACTTTTGCAAGAAGTCAGCATGGATGACCCTGTAAAAATGTATTTAAAAGATATAGGTAAAGTTCCGCTTTTGCAACCGGAAGAAGAAACGGAACTTGCAAAGCGTATGATGGATGGAGACGAAGCTGCAAAACGACTTTTATCAGAAGCAAATTTAAGACTTGTCGTATCTATCGCAAAGCGTTATATGGGCAGGGGTATGCACTTTTTGGATTTAATTCAAGAAGGAAATCTCGGCTTAATGAAGGCCGTTGAAAAGTTTGATTATCAAAAAGGATTTAAGTTTTCTACTTACGCTACTTGGTGGATTCGTCAAGCAATCACACGTGCTATTGCTGACCAAGCAAGAACGATTCGTATTCCCGTACACATGGTTGAAACTATCAATAAATTAGTCAGAGTATCAAGAAAGTTATCACAAGAATTAGGACGTGAACCGCAACCTGCCGAAATTGCCGCAGAAATGGGCGTTACCGAAGAAAGGGTAAGGGAAATTCAAAAAATTGCACAAGACCCCGTTTCACTTGAAACGCCTATCGGCGAAGAAGAAGACAGCCACTTGTCAGATTTTATTGAAGACGAAGGAAGCACAGCACCGACTGACGCCGTTACTCAATCAATGCTTAAAGAACAGTTGTTCAGCGTGTTAGATACTCTTACACCGAGAGAAGAAAAGGTTTTAAGATTAAGATACGGCTTAGAAGACGGAAGACCGAGAACTTTAGAAGAAGTAGGTAAAGAGTTTAACGTTACGAGAGAAAGAATTCGTCAGATTGAAGCAAAGGCTTTAAGAAAATTAAGACATCCTTCTCGCAGTAAGAGATTTAAAGATTTCATTGACTAATGACAGACAGGTTAAATAAAATATTTCAAGAACTTTCGCCTTGTAAAGTTTTTGCGGATATCGGTTGCGACCATGGGTATATTGCAAAAAAAATGATAACGGAAAAACTTTGTAAAAAGGTTATCGTTTCCGATATTAGCGAAAAGTGTTTGGAAAAAGCAAAAAGTCTTTTAAGTCGTGAGTTGATCAGTAAAAAGGCAGTCGCCGTTGTTTCAGACGGATTTACGAGCGTGCCTAAGTGTGACCAAGCGCTTATCGCCGGCATGGGCGGAGAAGAGATAATTCATATTCTTAATAGTGCAAAAAAACTACCTAAAAGAATTGCCGTTCAACCTATGAAGAACGCCGACAAAGTGAGAAGTTGTATCGTTAACGTCGGATATAAAATAGAAAAGGATTTCGTTTTTTATTCGGCAAAGCAATTTTACACTCTCATTATTGCTAAAAAGGGGAAAGACAGTTTAACCGAAGAAGAAATTTTATTCGGCAGAACGAATATAATAGATAGACCGATAGACTTTCAAAAAATGATAAAAGAAAAAATAGAAAAGTTAGAAAACTTCTCGTGTGGCGAAAAAATCAGTAGTGAGAGTAAATCGGAAATATTAAATAAAATAAAAAGGTTAAAAGATTATGTTAAATAATAAAGAATTTTTTTCCGTTTTAGATAAGTTTGCTCCTATTGAATACAGTTATAAACTTATTGAAAAGGGAGATTATGATAACAGTGGTATTTTAATTAATACTCACGATAAAATTGAAAGGGTGTTATTTACCTTGGATTTATCAAACGAATCCGTATTAAAAGCAAAAAGGCTTAAATGCGATACGATAGTGACTCATCACCCTGCAATTTACACGCCGTTAAAAAATTTGAGTATAGAAAAGGATACTCAATCAGTAGTTTTGGCGATAGAGAATAAATTAAACGTAATAAGTATGCACCTTAATTTAGATATAGCCGACTGCGGAATAGACGCTTCGCTTTGTTCTGTTCTAGGCGGAGAAAAATATCAGATTTTAGACACCATAAAAGAAGGAATCGGATATGGCAGGGAGTTTGATATTAAGAGTAAAACTTTAACGCAAGTAAAACAAGACGTAAGAAAGGCTATAAAATCAAGAAGGGTTATTTCATACGGCAAAAATAACGGCGTAATAAAAAAGGTTGCTTCTTTTTGTGGCGGTGGAGCAAACTACGCATTTAATTACGTATTAGAAGATAAGGTTAAAGCCGATTTAATAATCACGTCGGATATGCCACATCACGTAATAAAAGCACTCGTAGAAAAGGGCAAGAGTATAATACTTATTCCGCATTATTCGGCAGAAACGGTTGGATTGCGTAATTATTACGAAAGAATCAAAAACGAAGTTAAAAACAAATTAGAATGCTTTTATTTTGAAGATAAAAGATTTATGTAAAAAACGGTAAAGGAGAAATATATTATGATAGAAGAATTGCTTACTTATCAAGAAGCTGATGCAAAACTCCGTAAAATAGAAATGGAACTTGCAGGTAGCGAAGAAAGAAAAAAGGCAGTCGCCGCAAAAAAGTATTTGGAAGGAGTTGAAGAAAATATCAACGCATTAGATTCTCGCTCCGAATCATTAAATAACGAATATCAAAAATTATTAAAAGAACAAGAAAAATTAAGAGAACAAGAACAAGAGTTTATAAAGGCAGCCGAAAACGCTAATGACGAAAACGAAGCGAATTATATCTTAAAGAAGATTGACGAATTGCTCGTTGTATTAAAAAACGTATCGGCAAATATCAATACTTTAGCAGAAAATATTCAAGCGGTAATCAAAGAGTACGCTCAAATTAAGGTAGCAACTAAAAACGCACAAGCCTCTTACGCTGAAAACGGAAAGAAATATAACGAATTAAAGGCATCAATGCAAGGTGAAAGAGAAGCCGTTGAAAAGGAACTTGAAGCGTTAAAGAAAAAGGTTGATCCCGACTTAATGGAAAGGTATCTTAAAAAGCGTGCAAACAAGATTTATCCTATCGTGTATGCTGTAAACGAAAAAGTTTGTGGAGCATGCAATATGGAATTATCTATGAACGAATTGAACAGATTAAAGAACGGAGAGATAATAGACTGCGACCAGTGCGGTAGATTATTATATCAAAAATAATAAAGTGAGTATAATAGAGGACAAGTTAAAACTTTTGCCTACCGACCCCGGCGTTTACGTTATGCTTAATAAAGATAAGCAAATCATATACGTAGGGAAGGCTAAAAACTTAAAAAACAGAGTTAGGCAATATTTTTTCAATTCGGTAAAGACCGAAAAAGTTATGGCAATGGTAAAAAACATTGCCGACTTTTATTATATAATCACTCCGAGTGAAATTGACGCATTGTCCTTAGAAAACAACCTGATAAAAAAGCATAAACCGAGATATAACATTTTACTTAAAGACGATAAGACATATCCTTACTTAAAAGTAAACGTTAAGGAAAAATTTCCTTCTATCACGGTGACGAGAAAAATTAAAAAAGACGGAGCAAAATATTGTGGTCCGTTTATGGGCGGAGTAAACGTTTCTTCTGTATTAGAAATATTGAATATGGTTTACTTAATTCGTCCGTGTGATAAAAAGTTTGATTATAAAAAACCAGTTAAGCCTTGCTTAAACTATCACTTAAAAAAATGTTTAGCGCCGTGCGCATTTTTAGCCGACGAAAATACTTATAGAGAAAACGTAAACGAAGCGATAGATTTTTTATCTGGCGATACGAGTAAGGTGGAAAAAATCCTAAAAGAAAAAATGACGATTTCTGCCGAGAACGAAGAGTTTGAGTTAGCGCTCCGCTATAAGCAAGGATTAGAGTCTTTGGAAAAAATAGGCTTAAAGAGATTGACTGCGTTAAACAAGTTTATCAATGCCGATATTTTAGCCTATACAACGAACGGATTATATTCCACGGTGAATATTTTGTTCGTAAGAAACGGCAGAATGATGGGTGGCAAAAACTTTTCGTTTGAGAACGCATTTTTGTCTTCTGACGACGCATTGAGAGAGTTTATAATGCGTTATTATAAAGACGGCGCGGAGATCCCTGATGAAATAATCGTGGGAATAGAATTAACCGATAGTAAGTTGCTTGAAGAATATTTTAAAAACTCTTTTAATAAACAGGTTGCAATAATTTGTGCTAAAACGGGAGTAAGAAAACAGTTGACGGAAATGGCGGAAGCCAACGCCGAAGAACACTTAAACACAAACGTAAACAGAATCGTTCATAAAGAAGATATGACGATTAAAGCGTGCGAAGTATTAAAAGAAAAATTGTCTTTATCAAAGTTTCCGCATAGAATGGAGTGCTTTGATATTTCAAATATTTCGGGCGTAGATAAAGTGGCGAGTATGGTCGTTTTTATTGACGGCGTTAAAGAAGGTACGGAATACAGAAGATTTAAGATAAAAACTTTTGAAGGGGCAGACGATTTTAAATCTCTTCAAGAAGTGTTAGATAGAAGAATAGAAAGGTTAAACTCGGGCGATAGTCATTTTTCTAAACCCGACTTAATTATCATAGACGGCGGTAAAGGTCAGTTGTCTTCGGTAAAAGAAATATTTGACAAGCACAAAATAACCGATATTGATTTAATTTCACTTGCCGAAAAAAACGAAGAAGTTTATTTAGTCGGAAAACAAGAGCCTGTCGTTTTAGATAAGCACGAATACTGCCTGAAACTGTTGCAGAGAATTCGTGACGAAGCACACAGATTTGCTATTACTTATTTTAGGTCGCTTCACGATAAAAGAAATTTATCTTCCGTTTTAGATAGAGTAAAAGGGATAGGAAAGGCAAAACAAAAGGCACTTATAGAAAAATTTAAAGACCTTGGCGGTATAATTTCGGCAAACAAAGAAGAACTTAAAGAAGTTGACGGAATAGGCGATATTCAAGCCGAACTCATAATTGAACAACTTAAAAAGGAAGGGTTAAAATGAAATACGATTTACTTATTTCCGATTACGACGGAACGCTTGGCGATTGTTTGGAAATAATAGAAAAAGAAACTCTTATAAAAATACAAGAGTTTATAAATAAAGGCGGAAAATTTGCCATTTCAACAGGCAGACCGTTTCAGTCAATAAAAAGAATTATGGAAAAGCATAATTTAAGTGGAATTGTAGGTTGCTTGCAAGGTGCAGAAGTCAGGGATACTTTAACTGGAAAACAAATTCACATACAAAATATAGACGATTTAACCGCAATAAACATAATTAATAAAATGAAGAGTGAAAATCTCTCTCCCTGTTTATTTGATAAGAACGCACTTTACTATGAAAGGTTAAGCGAGTATGCGCAAAGATATATAGAAATGGGTTGTATAGATTGCATAAAGATAAAAAGTTTAGTAAACTTTATAAAAGAAAACCCAAACAGCGTGCTTAAAATCGTCGCAAATTGTGAGCAAGAAAAAATAAGCGAAAACGTGGAAAAATATCAAAAGATTTTCGGTGAATACGCACTTTTTAACAGTGGTGCTGACGGACTTTTTGAAACGGTAAACGCAAAGAGTTCAAAGGGCAAGAGCGTTGAAATAATAGCAAACTATTATAATATTCCGTTAGAAAAGGTCATCACGATAGGTGATTCAACGAACGATATAGATTTAGTTAATGGAAAATGGTTTGGCGTTGCCGTGGGAGACGGAAGCGAACAATTAAAAAAACACGCAAAGGCAATTTCGGAAGATTATAAAAATCAACCGGTAAAAAACGTTTTAGAAAAATATTGTTTAAAAAATTAGACATACTACTTACAGGTGATAAAAATGGCAAATGAGACAAAGGAAAATTTAAATGAAATAATGCTACCTGTTCTCGCATTAAGGGGCAAGGTTTTGTTTCCAAAAACACTATTGAATTTTGAAGTCGGCAGAGCGATTTCAATTAAGGCGATAGAAGCTTCGGCACAAACGGGTAACGAAATATTTATAACTACGCAAAAGAGCGCATTTATTGATGCTCCAAAAGAAAGCGACCTTTATACAACGGGCGTTATTGCAAAAATAAAATCAATAATAAAAATGCCTAACGGAGAAATGAAGGTCAGCGCAGAAGCTTTAATAAGGGCAAGAATAGTAAGTTTTCTATCAATGAAAGGATTTTTCTCCGCATCGGTAGTAACTGCGCCTTACACTACTTCAAAAAAGGAAGTAGAAGTTGAAGCGTATTTCAGAGAGCTTAAAAAGGTGTTTTACGAATACGCACTTTTTGATAAGAGAATTACGAAAGACGTGTTGTCAACTGTTAACGAGTTAAAAGATGCTGACGAGTTTGTTGACAATGCTTTATCGGTTTGCCCTTTTAGGGATTTTGAATGTCAGCATATTTTAGAAATAGACAATACTTTAGATAGATTAGCGGAGTTTAGTAAACTCATATCAAAAGAACTTGAAATTGCTAAAATAGAAAAGAAAATTGCGTCTAAGGTAAAGAGCAGTATTGACCAAGGTCAAAAGGAGTTTTATTTAAGAGAACAAATAAAGGCAATTCACTCCGAACTCGGCGACGAAGAAGATACGGGTGACGAACTCGTTAAAAAAATAAAAGAAAAGCATTTACCGAGTGACGTTGAAGAAAAGGTATTAAAAGAAGCAAGTAGGTTAGATAGAATCAACCCGTCTTCGCCGGATTACTCTATTTTATTAAATTATATAGACTGGGTTTTGGATTTACCTTTCAATGACAGTACTATAGATACCGAAAGCTTAAATAAAGCGAAGAAGATTTTAGATAGCGACCATTTCGGTTTGCAAAAGGTAAAACAAAGAATAGTAGAATATTTGGCAGTTTTACACTTAACGAAAGAAATCAAAGGACCTATTCTCTGTTTTGTAGGTCCTCCCGGAGTTGGTAAAACTTCGGTTGCAATGAGTATTGCAAGGGCAATGAACAGAAAGTTTGTCCGTATGAGTTTAGGTGGCGTTAAAGACGAAGCTGAAATCAGAGGTCATAGAAAAACTTACGTCGGAGCGATGCCGGGTAGAATTATTTACGGATTAAAGAGTGCTAAAACGAATAATCCCGTATTTTTGCTTGACGAGATTGACAAGATGTCTTCGGATATTCACGGCGACCCTGCAAGCGCACTTTTAGAAGTTTTAGATCCCGA
This sequence comes from Clostridia bacterium, assembly GCA_024405475.1. Taxonomy (GTDB): domain Bacteria; phylum Bacillota; class Clostridia; order Christensenellales; family Borkfalkiaceae; genus UBA1259. The sequence goes on along the minus strand of JAKSOS010000001.1, from coordinate 52,517 downwards.
ACAAAATTCAACGTTCAGAGACAGATATTTGGAAGTGCCTATTGATTTATCAAAGGTAATGTTTATAACGACTGCAAACTCTGTTGATACAATTCCTTCTCCCTTATTAGACAGAATGGAAGTCATAGAACTTACAGGTTATACGGATGAAGAGAAAAAAGAAATTGCAAAGCGTTATTTAATTCCGAAGCAAATTAAAAACAACGGATTAAACGAAGAAAAAATTGAATTTACCGACGAGGCTATAAGCGAAATTATAGAGAGCTACACAATGGAAGCAGGCGTAAGAAACTTAGAAAGAGAAGTCGGTAGCGTTATAAGAAAAATTGCGACTAAGTTTGTAGAACGCCCTAAAACCGCAAAGCAGATTATAGAAAAGAAAGATATTTTTAAGTGTCTCGGCATTAAAAAATATACTAAAGACGAAGTGATGGGTAAAGATGAAATCGGCGCTTGCACAGGCTTAGCATGGACGAGTGTAGGTGGCGTCACTCTTACTATAGAAGTAAGCTTAATGAAGGGAAAAGGCGAAATAATATTGACGGGTAAACTCGGAGACGTTATGAAGGAATCTGCAAGGGCTGCGATAAGTTATATCAGGGCTAATGCAAGCAAATATAATCTTAGCGAAGAGATGTTTGAAAAAACAGATATTCATATACACGTTCCCGAAGGAGCAACTCCCAAAGACGGACCTTCTGCAGGTATAACTATGGCAACTGCGATACTTTCGGCATTTACAAAAAAGGCAGTAAGTAAGGCTGTTGCAATGACGGGTGAAATAACACTCCGTGGCAAAGTTTTGCCGATAGGCGGATTAAAAGAAAAAGTTTTAGCGGCGTATAGACAGGGAATTAAAAAGATAATAATTCCAAAGGCTAACGAAAAAGACTTAACGGAAATTCCAAAAGAAATTAAAAAGGAAATGAAGTTTATTACGGTTTCCGAAATAGATACGGTATTTAAAAACGCAATAAACTGGTAGGAAAAATGAAATCTCCAACATTTATAACGAGCGTAGCAGAAGAAAATAATTTCTATAAAACAGACAAGCCCATTATAGCGATAGTTGGCAAGTCCAACGTAGGAAAATCTTCTTTGATAAATATGCTTGCTAAAAATAGTAAACTTGCAAAAACTTCTGATACTCCGGGTAGAACAAGACTTATAAATTATTTTGATTTTGACAGTTTTGTTTTAGCTGATTTACCGGGGTACGGCTATGCTAAGGTAAGCAAAGAAGAAAAAGAAAAATGGGGAAAACTTTTAGAAAACTTTTTAATAAATGAAAAAATTGAACTTGTTATTTCTTTAGTTGATATTCGTCACGACCCAACCGAAGACGATTTAATGATGATAAACTTTATGTATCACTATAATATTCCGTTTATTATCGTGGCTACTAAATCAGATAAACTTTCAAAGAGTAAAATCAAGCCGCAACTACTTAATATTGCAAGCAGACTAAAAGTTGGAATAGACAATATTATTGCATCTTCAAGTGAAACGGGACAAGGTAGAAGCGAGATTTTTTCGGCAGTTAATAAGGTTATACGTAAATAAAATAAAAGAAAGATATCTGGGCGATATCTTTCTTTTTTATTGATTTAATCTTTTCCGTATAATTTTATCCCCATATTTTTTAATGCAGATTCGGCATTTAATAAAGGCTTATTTGCATTTCTGTAATCGTGTTTAGTACAAAACGCATTTAAGTCTTCCAAGTTTTTATTAAAAGATTTTAGTTCAAGTTCTGATAAAACTTTTACGTACTCTTTAGACAAAAATCCTGCAAATGAAGAATACTCCAAAAGGCGAGCGTAGTGATTTAAACAAAATCCTTTCGTGTTCATTAAAGTATTAAAAAAATCTTCTTCTTTTAAAAACATTTGCGCAATAGTTTTGTAGTATTTTATCATACTTTCTTCAACCAAATCGCAGATGATACAAGTTTTACTTGATTCGTCAATTTTTTTAGCAATAGTTTTTGCATTTGAGACATTTTTAATAGGGTTTAGTAATTGCTTTTTTATTTCTTCACTTCTCGTAGATAACTGTAAAGCAACCGAAAGTTTGTTTTGCCCTGAAAAAAGTTTTTTAAAATGGTCTTTGCAAAAGCCTAACCTGTTTACTTTAAGCCTTGTCGTTTCTTCCATAACAGCGTCGTTTAGAAATTCGTGAATAAATTGTTCTTCAACGATTTTTCTTATTTCACAAAGCGGACAATCTGCTTTGGAATTCATTTTTTGTTTTATTAGTCCTGTGTCTATATGATATTCCATATATTTATTTTATCAAATAAAAAATAATTTTTCAAGTTTTAACGCAAAAAAGTTGTTTAATGAAAGTTGTTGTGTTAAAATATTTCCAGGAGTGTGTTTATGTTTATTGAGAGAATAGATTTATATAAATATTTCGGTATAAAAAGACCTTTAACAGCACAAGGATTTTTAAATGTATATATTAGAGATCAATCAAAGGAATATTGTCCGAATAGACTTCGCCCCGCAATGATAGTTATTCCGGGTGGCGGTTATACGTGGCGCTCAGATAGAGAGAACGAACCTATTTCTTTAACATATCTAAACGCAGGTTATAACGTTTTTTCGCTTGAATATTCCATCTCTCCCGTAAAACATCCCAGTCAATTATTAGAAGGGGCAATGGCAGTTGCTTACATAAAAGAAAATGCAAAAAAATATAATGTATTAAAAGATAAAGTTTGTGCAGTAGGATTTTCCGCAGGCGGTCATCTTGCAGGTATGCTTGCAACTATCACAGACGAAAAAATTGTAAAAGAAACATTAAAAAGAACGCCGTCGCAAGTTAAACCTAACGCTGTAATTTTATCATATCCTGTAATTTCTAGTGGCGTAAATGCGCATCAAGGAAGTTTTAATGCTCTTTGCGGAGAAGATTTATCCTTAAAAGAAAAACTTTCTTTAGAAAAAAGAGTTAATAAAAAAACCGTTCCTGCATTTATTTGGTCAACATTTGAAGATAGTACCGTTTCTTGTGAAAACAGTTTATTAATGGCAAAAGCTTATAAAGAAAACGGCATTCCATTTGAATTGCATATTTTTGCTAATGGCCAACACGGATTATCTTTGGCAAATGAAGAAGTAAATACGGTAAACGTTCCCGTAAGTGAATGGATTAAACTTTCTTTAGCGTGGTTAAATGGGCGTGGCTTTGTTTTTAAAGATAAAAATAAAAAAACTGATAAAAAGTTTTTAATTTAATTGATATTTATCAATATTTATGCTAATATAAATATGTAAGTGAATTTAGAAGTAAAATTTACTTACTTTTTATGCTGATGTGGCTCAGTTGGTAGAGCGAGTGATTCGTAATCACTAGGTCGCAGGTTCAAGTCCCGTCATCAGCTCCAAAATTAAAGGAAAGATGCTTAATTTAAGCATCTTTCCTTTTTTACGATTTTAATAAATAAAAAAATAGTGAAAGTCTATTGACAGCAAAAAGTTGTAGTGATAAAATATAACCGTTGGAGGCTTATATGAATAAAGTAATAACAATAGGTAGAGAATTCGGAAGTGGCGGTCGTGAATTAGGCAGAAGACTTGCCGAAGAATTAGGCTACGAATACTACGACAAGGAAATTATAGTAGAAATCGCTAAAAAGACGTCTTTGTCAGAACAATACGTACAAGAAATAATAGAAAAAAGTCCACACGCATTGTATCCTATAACCGTTGCGCACTCATTTTCTTTTGTTGATACATACGCAATGAAACAAACGCAAACGGTATTTTCGGCACAAGAAAAAGTATTAAAAGAAATGGCAGAAAAATCAAACTGCGTTATCGTTGGTCGCTGTGCAGACGTTATCTTAAAAGATTATCATCCGTTTAAGATTTTCGTTTACGCTAGTTTAGATAGCCGTGTAAAAAGATGTATAAAGAGAAATGCAAATACTCAAGATTTAACCGAAAAGAAAGTTAGAAAATATATAAAGAGTATTGATAAAGGCAGGGCAAAATATTATTCGTTTTACACCGGCAAAAAGTGGGGTAATAAACTCAACTACGATATCGGCATAAACACAACCGACATTGAAATAAAAGAAATAATTCCGCATTTAGCATCAATGATTAAATAAAAACAAAAAAAAGAAAATCCACCTTAAAAAGGGTGGATTTTTTTATTGAATAAAAATAGAATATTTTTCATATTTATAGAATATGGAATTATCGTTTAATGATTTAAAAAAAAGAGAAGTTATAAATATCGTTGATGGGAAGTGTTTGGGTAAAATGACTGATATGACGCTGTCTTTTCCAACCGGAATAATAACGGGAATAACAGTCCCCGGCAAAAAGAGTAATTGCATATTTAAAATTTTTGATAGGGGCAAACTTTTTATAGCTGAAAAAGACATAATAAAAATAGGCGGAGATGCGATACTCGTAAAACTTAATTGTGGAAGCACTTGCAGTGATAGTATTTCGCTTGTAAAACCAAAACCCAGCTGTAATCCGTGTTGCGATAATGATAGCAAAACGGACGGTTTTGATAATTTTTAATAAAGACGATAAACGCTTGAAAAAAAAAGAGTGTTGTGCTATAATAAAAAAAATTCGGCTTGATTTTTTTAATTAAAAATCAAAAGAAAAATATATGTTGGAGAAAAAATAATGATATTATCAATCTGTCCTAATCCAAGCATTGATTGTACGATTGAACTTGACAGCTTAAACGTAGGCATGCTTAACAGAATAGACAGTAAAGTTGAAACTTATTCGGGGAAAGCGTTAAACGTCGCAATAGGTGTTGGCAGATTAAACGAAGACAGTTTTGCAACCGGCTTTATGTTTGAAAATCACAAAAGAATGTTTGAACATAATTTAGATAAAGAAAACGTAAAACATCAATTCGTATTAAACTCCGGTTCGGCAAGAACGAACTACAAAATAATAGATAAAAAGTCAATGCTTACCGAAATAAACGATAAGGGTGAAACGGTAGCGAGAGATAAGCAATTAGAGTTAATAGAGTTAGTAAAAAAACTCTCTGTTGATGCAGAAGTAGTCGTAATGAGCGGAAGTTTGCCAAAAGGTGTTCCTTCCGAATTTTACGGTGAAGTTTTAAAGAACGTAAGCAGTGATAAAAAAGTTGTAGTAGATGCTGAAAGAGAGAACGTGCTTTCCGCAATAAAGTCACATGAAATATATATGGTAAAACCCAACTTAAAGGAATTAGAAATGTTTGCGGAAATGACTTTAAGGACAAAAAAAGATATTTTAACCGCAACGAAAAAATATTTAAATTTGGGTGTTAAAAACGTTTTAGTTTCAATAGGTTCGGAAGGCGCAATAATAACAGATGGAACTGAAAGTTTTTATTGTAAGAGTGCAAACGTTGCGGTAAATTCAACCGTTGGTGCAGGCGACAGTATGGTGGCTGCATCTTGCGTTGCGTTTGTAAACAATCTTCCTAAAGACGAAGTTTTAAGAAGGGCAGTCGCTGCGGGAACAGCCGCAGTTACTACGAGCGGAACGAATCTGTTTTACAAAGATAAATACGACGAAATATATTCAAAATTAAAAGCAGAGAGAATATAATAAAAAAATCAAATAAATTAAAAGAGCCGTGAAAATTCACGGCTCTTTTTTTACGTGGTGGTGTTAGAAGAATTAAACAAATTACAGCATCCTGTTGAAGCTAAAAATCCTAACAGCAAATATAAAATTACAGGAGAGATATTGTTGTTTGATAAAAGTAAAAACATCAGTGCAATTAACACAATATTATTAGAATTCATAATTCCTCCTTTTTAACAAAATATGCTCTTTTTTTCATTTTTATACAAAAAAAATAAAAGCAAATAGTTATATTATATGTACAATAATTATATGCAGAAAGGAGAAAAAAAATGAACATATTGTTAGATAAAAGACTACAAAATATGATAATAGATTACGTGCCGGAAGGGGAAGCGTTGGAAAGTATTGTGAACTTCTTTTCCGTTTTTTCCGATTACACGAGAATAAAAATGATTTCTGCACTTTCAATATCGGAGATGTGTGTTTCAGACCTTTCCAGATTATTAAAGACGAATCAAACTACCATTTCTCATCAATTAAGGCTACTTAAAACGATGAACATAGTCACTTTTAAAAGGCAAGGAAAGGTTTTACTGTATTCTCTAAAAGATGAAAGAATACTTGAAATTTTACTTAAAAGCGTTGAGTTTTTGGGGTATTAGTTATATATATTATATTTATTTAAAATAATTTAAAAAAATAGAGAAAAAATATTGTAAACCACTTTACTTTTTGGTATAATAACCATATAAGGAAAAGTTGGGGTATTACATTGAAAAGGGCAAAAAAGAAAAATCAAGAAGTAAAGAATATGTCAAACATTTTCACCAAAGAAACCTTTGGTGCAGTTTTGCTATTGTTTTCTACTCTTTGTTTTATATTTTTAATCACTTGGGATAAAGTTTTTGGAAAATTAGGAACGCTTATTGGTGGTTTTTTATACGGAGTGTTCGGTTACGTTGCAGTTGCAGTAACTATTTTTGGCTTTATCAAAGGAATATTTTTAATCTTTAACATTAAACCTAAAATTTCTTTCAAAAGGAAATTGCTTATTAATTTAGCTTTCCTAACTATCGTGGGAATGCTTCATATTATCTCACTAAAAAATATACAAGCAAGCAGTTTTAACGAATATTTATCTTATTCGTATAAAATGGGGTTAGACGGATTTGAAAGTTCTTCGGCAGGTGGCTTTATTGCCGGACTTTATTCGTTTTGGTTTAATAAACTTTCGGTTGTCGGCGGTGCCGTCGTTTTGGGATTGCTTTTTGCTTCTTGCGTTTATTTTTTCATTAACGATATATCAAAAGCAAAAAAGCCTAAAGAAGAAGTTAAAACTCCAAATGGAGCATTTAACGAAACGAGTGAAACTATCGTAGAACAAACGATAGAAAAAACCGAAAATTTAACGGACAATACCGTTAACACCGTTGTTGAAAACGTTGTAGAAAAAGAGAGCAAGGCAAAACTTTTCATTTTACAAAAAGACAATTTTGCTTTTAAGACGAAAAAAGAATTAAAAGACAAAGAAAGTCCACAGATAAAAGTAGCAAAAGATAAAAACGGATTAGTTAAAGCGAGATTAACTAATTCTTTTGCCGAGCAAACCGTTAAGGATTTAGAAAAAAAGATTGAATACATCAAGATGCCTGCAAAAATAAATCTTGACAATAAAGTAATAAATCCTGCAAGTGGCGAAGTTTCTAACGATAACGGAGCAACTACGATATCTAATTATATTCCGTTAGAGAAACAACCGCAAGAAGAACAACAAACGGAAAAGGAAACACAAAAAGAGATTCCGCTTTTTGAACACAACGAAGTTAAAGACGATAGCGCATCGGACGAGACGAGTAATAGAGCAAAATTATTTGCAGAAAAATATGCAAGCGTAAACGACGAAATTAATATCAAGCCGGAAGAAAAAACCGAAATTGAAAGACCTGTCAGTTTTGAAAATAAGTCTATAAATATCTTTGAAGATAAAACGAAAGAAAGTGTTGAAAACAAAGATATAGAAGAGATAATTCCCGAATCAAATATAAGCAAGTTTGATTTTTCAAATAGTAAAAAATCAGAAGAAACAATTTCACTTGAACAAAAAATGCCTACAAGTGAAAATAAAGTAAGTGAAGAAATCAAGCCTTCTATTTTTGAGAGAAAAGAAGTTAAGAAGGAAGTAAAAGAAGAAATAAAAGAAAAGGTTATAGAAGAAAAACCGCCTATTCCGATAAACAGAGAGTATTTTGCTCCGCCACTTGATTTACTTGAATCTCATAAGATGGCGTTTGACGAAGCTGAAGAAAATCATGCAGAAAAGCAAGAGATTATAAAACAAACTTTAAGCGACTTTAAGATTTTTGCGGAGCCACAGGGCTACGTACAAGGACCTTCAATAACGAGATATGAAATAATGATGCCGGCAGGTGTATCCGTAAACAACGTTTTAAAATACGATAACGACTTGCGTATGAGACTTGCATCTAAAAACGGCGTAAGAATAGAAGCGCCTATTCCGGGCAAAAACCTTGTCGGAATTGAAGTTGCGAATAAGCACCCTATAACGGTAGGAATAAAAGAAGTTTTAGAGCTTGCTTCAACGAAAAAATGCAAGCCTGGTTCACTTATGTTCGCATTAGGGAAAGATATAGTCGGCAACGCAATAACTGACAATTTAGCGAAAGGTCCACACTTCCTTGTTGCAGGTGCAACGGGTTCAGGTAAGAGTGTATGTCTTAATGTTATGATCGTAAGTTTGATAATGAGATATAGTCCGGAAGAGTTAAGGTTTATTTTAGTTGACCCGAAGCGTGTAGGATTCAGATGTTACGAACATTTACCACATCTTTTAATTGATGAAATTATCACCGAACCTCAAAGAGTTTTAGCAGTTTTAACTTGGGCATACGAAGAGATGGAAAGAAGATACAAAATGTTTGAAGAATGTACCGAAGTTATAAGCGATATAGAAGGTTATAATCAAAGGATTGCGTCAAGCAAAGTTGCAAAGATGCCGAGAATCGTTATTATCGTAGATGAGCTTGCCGATTTAATGGAAACGTGTAAAAAAGATATGGATTCTAAAATCAGAATGCTTGCACAAAAGGCAAGAGCGGCAGGTATTCATTTGGTATTAGCAACGCAAAGACCGTCAGTAGATATTATTACCGGCACTATCAAAGCTAACCTTCCGTCAAGAATCGCACTTAAAGTTATGAACTTCAACGATTCGCAAACTATTTTAGGTGAAGCAGGTGCTGAAAAACTTTTGGGAAACGGCGATATGCTTTATAAGAATTCGTCAATGCCTGAATTTGAAAGATATCAAGGCGCATGGATTAGCGATCAAGAAATTCATAACGTAGTCAGCTATATAAGAGATCACAATACCGCTTATTTTGACGACGGTTTGGCACAATACTTAGATAAAGAAACAAAACCGAAAGTAGAAGAAAATGACGAGTTTATGGATGGCGAAGACGATTTCTCTATAGAAAGTGACGAGTTCTTTGTTAAGGCGTTGTGGCTTGCAGTAAGTACGGGATATATTACTTCTTCGTACCTACAAAGAAAATTCAGAATAGGTTATTCAAGGGCAGGAAGTTTAGTTGACGAAATGGAAAGATTAGGATATGTCTCTGCAAAAGACGGTGCAAAACCAAGACAAGTTTTACTTTCTAAGGAAGAATTTGAACAAAAATACGGAACTATAAACGGTTCTGAATACTATTGATAAAATATGATTAAAAACAAAAAGATAGGGATTATTTCATTAGGGTGCGATAAGAATAGAGTTGACACCGAAAAAATGATTTTTTTACTAAGGCAAAATCACATTATAGTAAACGATCAAGAAAAGGCGGAAATAATCGTTATAAACACTTGTGCTTTTTTAGAAAGTGCGAGAAAAGAAGCAATATCGGAAATATTTAATGCCGTAAAATTAAAGCAAACGGGAAATGTGAAAAAGATAATCGTTACAGGTTGTTTGCCACAAAAGTTTATAGACGATATTTTTTCTGAATTAGTTGAAGTTGACGCATTTTTGGGCGTATCCGATTATACCGAAATACTTTCCGTTATAGACAGAATATATAAAGGCGAAAGAGTTAACGCCGTCGGCGAAGCTAAAAACGAAAAGTTAATTGATAGAACTTTAACGACAGACGGATATGCTTATTTAAAAATTGCGGACGGTTGTTCTAATCATTGTACATATTGTTTAATTCCAAAAATTCGTGGAAAATATCGTTCAATAAAAACGGACGATTTAATAGAAGAAGTTAAAAGGATAGGAACTGTAAAAGAGTTAATTTTAGTCGCACAAGACACCACGAAATACGGTTTTGATTTAACGCCTAAAACAAGTTTAGTGGAACTTATCAGAAAGCTTTCCGCATTAGAAAACGTTTTCGGAATAAGACTACTTTATTGTTATCCCGAAAATATTACGGACGAGCTTATTCATGAATTTCAATGCAACGCAAAAATGATAAGATACATTGATATTCCGTTGCAACACGCAGATGATAAAGTACTTAAACTTATGAATAGACAAGGCACTTTTGATGGCTATTTAAGTTTAATTGAAAAATTAAAAAGAGAAGTTTTCGGAATAGCAATTCGCTCAACGTTTATGACTGGATTTCCGGGTGAAGACGAAAAGGCTTTTAATAATCTTGTGGAGTTTATAAAAAAAGCAAAGCTGTTCAACGTGGGATTTTTTAAGTACAGCAGAGAAGAAGACACACCTTCCTACAAGTTAGATAATCAGGTTTCCGAAAAGGAAAAAAATATCAGATTAAAAACTTTATATGCTACTCAAAAACAGGTGGTTAAAGAAAACGGTTTAGCATTAAAAAATAAAATTTTCAAGGTAAACGTAGAAGGCTATAACGAATATACGAACGAATACTATGGCAGGGCATATTTTAATGCGCCCGACGTAGATGGAAAAATATTTTTCAAGACAAATAAAAATTTGTGTTTATACGAAAGTGTGAACGTTAGGATAAAGCGAGCAAAAGGGTATGACCTTTTTGGCGAGTTAGAAGGAGATTAAAATGAATTTACCAAATAAGCTTACGATTTTAAGAGTTATCTTAATTCCGATTTTTTTAGCAGTATATGTAATACCTGCAATTCCATATAGATTTGCAATATCACTTGCAATATTTATTATTGCTTCTATCACCGATTTATTAGATGGATACATAGCGAGAAAATACAATTTAATTACTGATTTCGGTAAGTTTTTAGATCCTATTGCTGATAAGATTTTAGTCGCTTCAGCTTACGTGATTATGATTATTTGTCCTCCATGCGAAAAACAAATTATGCTTCCGTGGTACACTTCGTTAGGCGTTATCGTAATTTTAGCGAGAGAGTTTATCGTAAGTGCTTTCAGAATGATTGCTGCATCAAAAGGGAAAGTCTTAGCGGCAATTTGGTCTGGGAAGTTTAAAACGACTTCACAAGATATAACGGTTGTTTTCTTACTTGTTGTATTTGAACTTATCAATCAGTTGGGAATGACTCCTCTAGTTAACGTTTTGTTTATTATAGGAAACGTTTTCTTCTGGATTTCGGTTTTGCTTACCGTTATTTCAGGATTAGAGTGTTTACTTAAAAATAAGGATGTTTTATCAAGTAAATAATGAAAAATTCACTTATAACTTTTTTTGATTTCGGAAAAGAAGAGAATATTGATTTTCAAAAATACTTGTCGTATTTAGCTAACGGCGGATTTAAGATAGACAGTTTTTGTGCAATAAACAAAAACGATAAAAACGGACTTCTAAACAGAATTGAAAATCTTGTTGATTCTTGCGATAATATTTTTATCGTTTTAGATAATTGTGAATTTGACGTAAAGAAAACGATTGACGTTTTAACGAACACAACTTCCTTTGCAGATATAAACGCAGAAGAAGTGGTAAACAGGATTTGTTTTAATGAAAAGGAAGAGTTAAACAATTTTTGTTTTGTTACAGAATATAAAGAAAAAGTTATAGCCGTAGTAAAAAAAGACGATATTGTAAACAACTTATCAAAAACCGTTTTTCCGTATTTGGAGAAAAAGTACAATATTAAAACGAGCAGAACTATACTAAAATATTTTGGCGAGCAAAGTTTGTTGATGCAAACGTTAGAGCAGGCAAAAAGTTTAGTATCAAAAAATTTCGGATACGATATTACGTATAGGAACGGAGATAGTAAAGTGGTTTTTGATTTTTCACTTTTAGAGCAAAGTGAAGTGAGAGAAGTTTTAAGATTTTTAATCACTAATTTGCAGGAATATATTTATGCAGAAAGTGATGAAGAATTGTCAACGAGATTATTTGATTTATTAAAATTAAAAAAGTTAAAAATGTCTTGTGCGGAATCTTTTACAGGTGGAAGAATAGCATTTAATATTATAAAGAACTCCGGTGCATCGGAAGTGTTTAACGAAGGGATAGTATCATATAGCAATTACAGTAAAAATCACAGATTGAACGTAGTAAAAGAAGATTTGGAAAAAGATGGTGCGGTGAGTTCAATAGTGGCGTATCAAATGGCGTTGGGGTTATTAAGGGCAGGAAATTGCGATATAGCGATTGCGACCACGGGAATAGCTGGACCTAAAAGCGACGATACAAATAAACCGGTTGGATTATGTTATATAGCAGTAGGAACGTTTGAAGGGATTCACACGTATAAGTTTAACCTAAAAGGCGATAGAGAAGAAATTACGGAAACGGCCAAAAACACGGCAATGTTTCTTGCAATAAAAAAATTAAAAAAGATGTAAAAAGAGGAAAAACAAATGGATGAAAATAAATTAAAAGCTTTAGATGGAGTAATGTCTCAAATTGAAAAGCAATACGGAAAAGGTGCAATAATGAGACTTGGAAAACAAGCCGCAGACGAAGGCATAGAAGTTTTGCCTACGGGGTGTTTATCATTAGACTTGGCAATCGGTGTCGGCGGACTTCCACGTGGAAGAATTATTGAAATATACGGACCTGAATCTTCAGGTAAAACGACGGTTGCACTTCACTGTATAGCAGAAACGCAAAAGTCAGGTGGCGTTGCAGCGTTTATTGACGCAGAACACGCATTAGACCCTACGTATGCAAAAAATTTGGGCGTTAATTTAGACGAACTTTACGTTTCTCAACCTGATAACGGCGAGCAAGCGTTAGATATAACGGCTTCACTTGTTGCAAGTAAGGCAGTTGATATAATCGTTGTTGACTCCGTTGCCGCATTAACTCCAAAAGCAGAAATTGAAGGGGATATGGGAGATGCTCACGTAGGCTTACAAGCAAGACTTATGAGTCAAGCGTTAAGAAAATTAACTGCAATAACGTCAAAGTCAAAGACGTGTATTATTTTTATCAATCAACTTCGTGAAAAGGTTGGCGTAATGTTTGGAAATCCTGAAGTTACGGCAGGTGGCAAAGCATTAAAGTTCTATGCAAGCGTTAGAATTGACGTAAGGAAGTCAGACGCATTAAAAGATACTGACGGCGCATACGGTTGCCATACAAAGGCAAAGATTGTTAAGAATAAAGTTGCTCCACCGTTTAAGACGGCTGAATTTGATATTATATTCGGCAAGGGCATTTCAAACGGAAGTTGCTTAATTGATTTAGGCGTTGAATACGGCATTTTAGAAAAGAGTGGCGCATGGTTTTCTTATAATGGCGAAAAAATTGCTCAAGGCAGAGAAAAGGCAGTTGAATATTTAGAAACTAATCCACAAGTAGCCGAAGAAGTTAAGGATAAGATTTTGTCGGCTTTTAAGGATAAGAGTAAAGAAGGAAAATAATCTTTGACTTTTAGTCAAAATTGTTATATAATAAAATAAGTAAGTAATGGTGAAAATTCATTAACACTTAAAATAAAAACAGGAGGGCATTAAAAATGCAAACTAATCAAATTTGCTCCCTGTTCCTAGCACTAACCGGCACTACGGGACTTTTAATAGGTTTTGTAGTTGCGTTAATCCTTGCAGTTGCAGGATTTATTTTCGGTGGGATATTAAAGAAAAAGTCTTTTGAAAAAGAAAACGGCAGTCTTGAAAAGTGGAAGGAAGAATTGCGTTCCGAAGCAGTAAAAGAAAGCGAAAAGATTAAGAAAGAGGCTATTTTAGAAGCGAAAGAACAGGAGTTAAAAATCCGTAATGACTTTGAAAGAGAAACGAAAGAAAAGCGTATAGAACTTCAAAGAACGGAAAACAGACTTAATCAAAAAGAAGAGACGTTAGATAAGAAAGAAGAAAGTCTTATCAAGAGAAACGAAGAAACAACCCGTCAACAAAATGCGTTAAAGGAAAAACAAATTGAGTTAGATAAAAAACTTGAAGATATTTCTTTACAACACGAAAAGATGGTTAAAGAGTTTGAAAGAATTTCTCAAATGTCTAAGGAAGAAGCAAAGGCTCAACTTATTAGCGCAATAACCGACGAAGCAAAGCGTGATGCAGCAGGTACGGTAAGAAATATAGAAGCCGAAGCAAAAGAAGAAGGGGAAAGAAAGGCGAGAGAAATCGTAAGCCTTGCTATTCAAAAATGCAGTACCGAACAAGCTACTGAAATCACCGTTTCGGTTGTTCCGCTTCCTTCTGACGATATGAAAGCAAGAATTATCGGTAGAGAAGGTAGAAACATAAGAACACTTGAAAACGCAACGGGTATTGAACTTATAATAGACGATACACCTGAAGTAGTTATCGTTTCGGGTTTTGATCCGGTTCGTAGAGAAACGGCAAGAATAGCGTTAGAGCGTTTAATTCAAGACGGAAGGATTCACCCTGCAAGAATTGAAGAAACAGTTGAAAAAGTTAAAAAAGAACTTGATCAACAAGTTAAAGAAGCAGGCGAATCTGCTATGTTTGAATGCGGAATATTCGGTCTTCACCCTGAAATCGTTAAGACTTTGGGCAGATTAAAATTCCGTACCAGCTACGGTCAGAACGTATTAAAGCATTCTATAGAAGTATCGCATTTAGCAGGCGTTATGGCTAACGAATTAGGTGTTGACGCAACCTTGGCAAAGCGTGCAGGTTTACTTCACGATTTAGGAAAAGCAGTTGACTTTGAAGTGGAAGGAACTCACATGCAAATAGGTGCAGACCTTGCTAAGAAGTTCAGAGAAAACAACACGGTTGTAAATGCAATTTTATCTCACCACGGTGACGTGGAGCCAAAGAGTATTGAAGCCGTTTTAGTTGCCGCCGCAGATGCTATTAGCGGAGCAAGACCCGGTGCAAGAAGAGAAACGACAACTAATTATATTAAGCGTTTACAAAAACTTGAAGAGATATCAAGTAGCTTTAAGGGCGTTGAAAAATGCTATGCAATTCAAGCAGGCAGAGAAGTCAGAGTTATGGTAAAACCTGAACAAGTAAACGACGCAGATACTTTATTCTTGGCAAAAGAAATCGCTAAAAAGATTGAACAAGAAATGGAATATCCGGGACAAATTAAGGTAAACGTAATTAGAGAATGGCGTGCAACCGAATTTGCAAAATAAAAATTACAACAAAAAAACAGCCTTGTAAAAACAAGGCTGTTTTTCTTTTATCTTTTTCTAATTATTATTCCCATTCAATAGTAGCAACAGGTTTTGGCGATAAATCGTATAAAACTCTGTTTACACCCTTAACTTCTGCTAATATTCTATCGGTAATCTTTTGTAAAACCTTAAACGGAATATCTTGAACTGTTGCACTCATAGCGTCAGTTGTGTTAACTGCACGGAGAACGACAGGCCAACCTTCGTATCTAACTCCGTCTTTAACGCCTGTAGATTTAATAGGTGGAACAACTGTAAAGTATTGCCAAACTTTTTTTGCTAAACCGCATTTATCAAATTCTTCTCTTAAAATAGCGTCAGATTCTCTAACTGCTTCAAGTCTATCTCTCGTTATAGCGCCAACGCATCTAACACCTAATCCTGGTCCTGGGAAAGGTTGACGGAAAACCATATTGTCAGGAAGACCTAACGTTTTACCAACAACTCTTACTTCGTCTTTAAATAAAAGTTTAAGTGGTTCAACTAAACCGAAAGTAATTCCTTCCGGAAGTCCGCCTACGTTGTGGTGTGCTTTAACGCCTTTGCTTTCTAAAATATCAGGGTAAATCGTACCTTGTGCAAGGAAATCAATTCCCTTTAATTTTTTTGCTTCTTCGTTAAATACTTCAATAAATTCTGCGCCTATAATCTTTCTCTTCTTTTCAGGGTCGGATACCTTAGCGAGTTTATCTAAAAATCTATCGGTAGCATCAACGTAAATCAAGTTGGCATCCATTTGGTTGCGGAAAACTTCAATAACTTGTTCAGGTTCGCCTTTACGGAGTAAACCGTGATTAACGTGAACGCAAGTTAATTTTTTGCCTATTGCCCTAATTAAAAGTGCAGCGCAAACCGAAGAGTCAACGCCACCTGATAAAGCTAATAAAACTTTTTTCTTTCCAACTTGTTTGCGGATGGCTTCAACTTGTTCGTCAATGAATTTTAACGCAAGTTTTTTGTTTGTAATTCTTTTCATATTTTCCGGTCTGATATCTGTTTGCATATTTTTATTCTCCTTCTTCAATAGAGTTTTTCTTTTTTAAATCTAATCTTAATATTCCAACGATAGAAGATACTTCGCAAGATATTTCTGCAATCGTAGCAAAAATATTTCCAACCCAGTAGTTATAAACAAGCCACATAGGGGAAGAACAGAAAAATAATATTCTAACCGTTTTTGCCTTTTTCATTCTAAGCGAGAAACATAATATAATTGAACCGATTATAGGTAAAGATTCCTTAAATAAGTTTATAAACGAAACTTCGCTTTTAAACACTGTGAAATTCAAAATATAAACGATAACAAATCCAAAACTGAAAATATAAGACCAGTAAGATGGTTCTGCCCATTTTTTTGTATAAGTTTTAGAATAAACAAAACCCCTGAATATTGCGACAATGTTGGATAACGCACCTACGATACTTCCTATAAAGAAATAACTAAACGTCCAAAAGACAGAAGCGCAACATTGCAAAGCGTTTATTTTTTTTTGCGTTTTCATTTGAAAAGATGAAATTGCAAATATTAAAGCGATAAGTCCAACGCATTGACCTGCTATTTCTAACGGCGTATTAAGTTTTAAGCCTAAAGTAACGGTTAAAAATTCCCACACGGTCTTACCTCAATCACATAAGTAATTATATTTATTTTTTGTTTTTTTGTCAATAAAATATAAAATGATTAACTAAAAGAATTACTTATATTTTAACATATAAATGTATTGACAAAATTATATTATAAATGATAAAATAATAAATAAACTTAAAAATTACAAGGAGTAGTCTTTTTTATGGAAGTAAATAGTATTCCAAATATTTTTGGCTCAATGGTGTTTAACGATAAAGTTATGCAAGAAAGATTATCAAAAAACGCCTATAATTCTGTTAAAGATGCCGTAAAGGAAAGCAAACCGCTTTCAAAAGAGTATGCAAAGGAAATTGCCAACGCTATGAAAGAGTGGGCAATAGAAAAGGGTGCAACTCATTATACGCACTGGTTCCAACCTATGACAGGTATCACAGCCGAAAAGCACGAAGGTTTTATTGAACCTAATGGCGACGGAGAAGCTATTATGAAGTTTTCCGAAAAGTCTTTGTTTAAGGGCGAATCGGATGCGTCAAGTTTTCCATCGGGTGGACTTCGTGCAACGTTTGAAGCACGTGGTTATACAGCGTGGGATCCAACGTCATACGCTTTTGTTAAAGACGGAACTCTTTATATCCCCACGGCATTTTGTTCTTACGGTGGCGAAGCGTTAGATAAGAAGACTCCGCTTTTGCGTTCAACCGAAGCGTTAAATAGGCAAGCGTTAAGATTGCTAAAATTGTTTGGAGATAATTCTAAACAAGTAAGTGCAATGGTAGGCGCAGAACAAGAATATTTTTTAATTGAAAAAGAAGTTTATGAAAGAAGGATAGACTTAATTCATTGTAATAGAACTTTGTTTGGCGCACGCCCTTCAAAAGGTCAAGAGTTAGAAGATCATTATTACGGTGCTATCAAATCAAAGGTCGCTCTCTTTATGAAGGAAGTTGACGAAGAACTTTGGAAACTCGGTGTTTATGCAAAAACCGAACATAACGAGGTCGCACCTTCTCAACACGAATTAGCGTCTTTTTATACTAATGCAAATCTTGCAACCGACCACAATCAGTTGACAATGGAAATAATGAAAAGCGTTGCAAACAAATTAGGTTTAGTATGTTTGCTTTCCGAAAAACCGTTTGCATCTGTAAACGGAAGTGGCAAGCACGTAAACTGGTCGCTTATGACTGATAAAGGTGAAAACCTTTTAGAACCCGGTGAAACGCCTAATAAGAACGCAAGATTTTTGTTATTCCTTTCGGCAGTTATTAAAGCCGTTGACGAATATCAAGATTTATTGCGTATAAGCGTTGCGACTGCATCAAACGATTATAGACTCGGTGAAAAAGAAGCACCGCCTTCTATAATTTCAATTTATCTTGGCGACGAATTAGATTCTATCTTAAAGTCAATAGAAAAGGGCGCTGAATACTCGGGAGCAAAAAAGACGATGCTTAAAATCGGCGTTTCGGTATTGCCACCTATTCCAAAAGACACAACCGATAGGAACAGAACTTCTCCGTTTGCGTTTACGGGAAATAAGTTTGAATTCCGTATGGTAGGTTCTTCGGCAAATATCGCTTGCCCCGTATTTATTATCAATACGATAGTAGCAGAAGAACTTTCAAAGTTTGCAGACGAATTAGAAAAGGCAACCGACTTTAATAAGGCGCTCAATAAACTTATTAAAGAAACTATAATAAAGCATAAGAGAATTATTTATTCCGGCAACAGTTATACAAAAGAGTGGGAAGAAGAAGCAAAGAAAAGGGGTTTACTCAATTTAAGAACTACCGTAGATGCACTCCCTAAATATACTGACGAAAAGAATATTAAAATGTTTGTTAAGCACGGTGTCTTGTCTGAAAGCGAAATTCGTTCAAGAACGGAAATTTTACTTGAAAACTACGCAAATATCGTTCATATAGAAGCACTTACGGCTATTGATATGGCAAGAAGGGAAATAACGCCTTCTATCATTGCATATCAAGCTTTTTTGTGTAAGGAATACGAAAAGAAGAAAAAAGTCAACGGAAAACTTACGTGCAAGTTAGAAAAAGGCTTGATTGAAAAGATAAGTAAATTATCTGACGAATATTCTGTAAGACTTGATAAACTCGTTTTAGATACGGAAAAAATCAGTAGCAAAAAGACTTCGCTTTTAAAAGCAAAATATTGCAAAGACACGTTGCTTTTGGATATGAAAAAGGTAAGAGAAGTTGCAGACGAAATGGAACTTATTATAGGCAGAGATTTTTGTTCTTTCCCTAGCTATGAAGATATATTATATAGTGTGAAGTATTAATTATGTTTGAAATTATAAGTAAAAGAGAATTAAATCCAACAGTTAGCGAAATTGAAGTTTACGCTCCACTTGTCGCTAAAAAAGCTGAAGCAGGTCAATTCGTAATAGTAAGAGCAATTGAAGACGGAGAAAGGATTCCGCTTACAGTTGCCGATTACGATAGAGAAAAGGGAAGCGTTAAAATCATTTTCCAAATCGTGGGAGCAACGACGTTTACTCTCAATCAATTAAAGAAGGGAGATTGTTTAGCAGACTTTGTAGGTCCGCTTGGCAATCCTACCGAAACGGAAGGCTTAAAAAAGGTGGCAATTATCGGCGGTGGTGTCGGTAGCGCTATCGCTTATCCTATTGCAAAAAAATTGCATAATCTCGGTGCTACCGTTCATACGATAGCAGGTTTCAGAAATAAAGATTTGGTAATTTTAGAAGACGAATTTAAGGCTGTTTCCGATAAGTTTATTTTAATGAGTGATGACGGAAGTGCAGGCGAAAAAGGTTTAGTAACCGACGCACTTAAAACTCTTATAGAAAACGGTGAAAATTACGACGAAGTTATTGCGATAGGACCAGTTATAATGATGAAATTCGTTTGCGCTTTAACAAAGCAATACAACGTCAAAACGATTATAAGTATGAATCCTATTATGATAGACGGCACAGGAATGTGTGGCGGATGTAGATTGACGGTTGGCGGAAAAACCAAATTTGCTTGTGTGGACGGACCTGATTTTGACGGACACCTTGTTGATTTTGACGAAGCAATGAGCCGTGGCGCTATGTACAAAGAATGGGAAAGACACAAGTACGAAGAGACTTGTAATCTTTTCAAGAAAGCGTAGGAGGGAAAGGTATGCCAAATATGTCTTTACAAAAGAACGAGATGCCTGTACAAGAGGCAAACGTAAGAAATAAAAACTTTAACGAAGTTGCTTTGGGCTATTCAAAAGAGCAAGCTTTATCGGAAGCAGAAAGATGTTTAAATTGTAAAAATAAGCCGTGTATGAACGGTTGTCCGGTAATGGTAAAAATACCTGACTTTATCGCTAAAATAAGAGAAGGAGATTTTGAAGGTGCTTATCAGATAATAAGCGAAACGTCTTCTCTACCTGCCGTTTGCGGTAGAGTATGCCCACAAGAATCTCAATGTGAAAAATATTGTATTCGTGGAATAAAGGGCGATCCTGTCGGTATAGGTAGGCTTGAAAGGTTTGTTGCAGATTTACATAATGCAAATTCAAAAGTAGAAAAAATAGATATAAAACAAAACGGAATAAAAGTTGCCGTTGTCGGAAGTGGACCTTCGGGGTTAACTTGCGCAGGCGACCTAGCAAAAAAAGGATACAGTGTTACCGTATTTGAAGCCTTTCATATTGCAGGTGGAGTTTTGTCTTACGGTATTCCTGAATTCAGACTTCCAAAGGCAATCGTTGAAAAGGAAATTGAAAACTTGCAAACGCTTGGCGTAAAGTTTGAAAAGGATATGGTAATAGGCAAAGTTTTATCAATAGAAGAGCTTTATAAAGAAGGCTTTAAAGCCGTATTTATCGGTACGGGTGCAGGGCTTCCGAAGTTTATGAATATTGAAGGCGAAAATAAGAACGGCGTTTACTCTGCAAACGAGTTTTTAACCCGTATCAATTTAATGAAAGCGTATAAAGAAGATTCTTCAACACCTATTAAAAGGGGCAAAAAGATTGTCGTAGTAGGTGGTGGAAACGTCGCTATGGACGCAGCACGCTCGGCACTCAGATTAGGTGGAGACGTTTCTATCGTGTATAGAAGAACCAAAAACGAACTTCCTGCAAGAAAAGAAGAAGTGCTTCATGCAGAAGAAGAAGGAATCGTATTTAATTTTTTGACTAATCCTGTCAGAATCAATGCAGATGAAAAGGGTTGGGTTAAATCTATTACTTGCGTTAAAATGGAACTCGGTGAACCGGACGCTTCGGGTAGAAGAAGCCCTGTCGTCGTCAACGGCAGTGAGTTTGATATAGAAGCAGACGTTGTGATTATGGCTTTGGGTACTTCACCGAATCCGCTTATTAAAAATACAACTAACGGATTAGAAGTCAATAATCACGGTGGAATTATCGTTGACGAAAACGGTAAAACTTCGGTTGATTACG
This sequence comes from Clostridia bacterium, assembly GCA_024405475.1. Taxonomy (GTDB): domain Bacteria; phylum Bacillota; class Clostridia; order Christensenellales; family Borkfalkiaceae; genus UBA1259. The sequence goes on along the minus strand of JAKSOS010000001.1, from coordinate 31,373 downwards.
TTTATGCCGGCGGAGATGCCGTGACGGGCGCTGCAACAGTAATTCTTGCAATGGGTGCAGGTAAAACCGCTGCTAAAGCAATAGACGCTAAATTGCTTAATAAGACTGAAACTAAATAACAAAAAATGTGAAATGCTTACAAGTTTGTAAGCATTTTTTTATACAATAAAAAAGAATTAGAAAATATCTGAAAAATGTTTGTTTTCTAAGCACAAAAAATTGACAAAAAAAGCACAAAATTGATATAATAGAAAAAATATAAAAATGGAAAATTATAAGTAAAAAAGGAGAAATAAAAAATGAAAGTAACAATTATTGGTGCCGGTGCAGTAGGTGCAACAACAGCGTATGCAATTTTAGCAGCAAATGCCGCTTCAGAAATTGTATTGATTGATGTCAACAAAGACAAAGCTTCTGGCGAAGCGTTAGATATGGTTCAAGCAACCCCATTGCTTTTTAACAGCAAAGTTAGAGCAGGAGAATATGCAGACGCAGTTGATTCTGACGTCGTTGTAATTTCTTCTGGTGTTGGCAGAAAACCTGGTCAAACGAGATTAGAGTTGGCGCAAATAAATGTAAACATATTAAAAGCGGTTTCTTCTGAAATCGTTAAGTATGCTCCAAAGGCATTTTATTTATTAGTAGCAAACCCAGTTGACGTTTTAACTTATGCGTTTATCAAGTTTACGGGTTTACCAAAAACTCAAGTAGTTGGCACGGGTACACTTTTAGATACGATAAGACTTCGCACGATGCTTTCTGAATGCTACAAAGTAAATCAAAGTCAAGTTTATGCAAACGTTTTAGGTGAACATGGAGACAGTTCTTTCGTTTCTTGGTCAACAGCAACAATCGGTGGCGTTCCACTCAACGAATACGTTGAAGACATCACTGCAAAGAACGTTGACTTTAAGTCATACACACACGAAGAAGCAGAAGAATACGTTAAAAAATCAGGCGGTACGATTATCGCAAAGAAAGGTTGCACCGTTTACGGAATCGCAACTTCAGTTATGTACATATTAAAGTGTTTACAAGGTGAAAGCGAAACGGTACTTCCTTTATCAACGTTGATGGAAGGCGAATACGGAATCAAAGATGTATGTTTAAGCACGTTGGCACTTATCGGTAAGAACGGATTAAAGTCAACGGTTGCACAAAAACTTTCTGACGAAGAAGTAAAGAAGATGCAAGCTTCTGCAGAAGCACTTAAAACAGTTATTTCAAGTATCAATTTCTAATTTAGGAGAAATTAAAAATGGAGTATCGTATAGAAAAAGACACAATGGGAGAAATGAAAGTTCCGGTTGACAGATACTGGGGAGCACAAACTCAAAGAAGTTATGAGAACTTTCAGATAAGCACGGAAAAAATACCACTTGAAGTTATCAAGGCATTTGGTATTTTGAAAAAGGCGGCGGTAATCGCAAATTACAATCTCGGAAAGATTGACGAAGAAAAAAAGAAAATCATTTGTGAAGTTTGCGACGAAATAATTTCAGGTATTCATAACGGTCGTCAATTCCCACTTGCAGTATGGCAAACGGGAAGTGGCACTCAATCTAATATGAACGTTAACGAAGTCGTAGCAAACCGTGGCAACGAAATTGCGGGAAAGAAACTTCTTCACCCAAATGACGACGTAAATAAGAGTCAATCATCTAACGATACTTTTCCAACGGCAATGCACATTGCGGCAGTCGTTGAAATAGAAGACAAATTATTGCCTGCAATGGATAAAATTATCGCTACTTTCCGTCGTTTGGAAAAAGAAAACGAAGGAGTAGTAAAAAGTGGTAGAACGCACCTTCAAGACGCAGTCCCTATCGGATTTTCGCAAGAGATTAGCGGTTGGCGTTCAATGATAGAAAAAAACAAGGAAGAAATTTCTTATTCGCTCCACGGCTTAAATGAATTAGCACTTGGTGGAACGGCAGTAGGAACTGGCTTAAACGCTCCTATCGGTTTTGCCGAAGAGGTTGCAAAACAAGTTTCGGTTATTACCGGTAAAGAGTTTAAGACGGCGGAAAATAAATTCCACGCTTTAACGAGTAAAGACGATTTGGTATTTGCACACGGCGCATTAAAAGCACTCGCTTGCAACTTAATGAAAATCGCAAACGATATAAGATGGTTGGCATCAGGACCTCGTGATGGACTTGGAGAAATCTTTATTCCTGAAAACGAACCGGGTAGTTCAATAATGCCGGGTAAAGTTAATCCGACTCAATGCGAATCAATGACGATGGTTGCCGTTCAAGTTATCGCTAACGATACGGCAGTTGGACTCGGCGCATCACAAGGCAACTTTGAATTAAACGTATTTATGCCGGTTATTATTTATAACTTCTTGCAATCGGTAAGATTGCTCGCCGACGGAATAACTTCGTTTGAAAAGAATTGCGTAACGGGGATTAAGGCAAACAAAGAAAAAATGGCTCATAATCTTCATAATTCCTTAATGCTTGTTACGGCACTCAATCCGTATATCGGTTATGAAAATGCCGCAAAGACAGCAAAGAAAGCGCATAAGGATAATATCTCATTAAAAGAAGCGTGCGTAGAATTAGGTTTCTTAACTGCTGAAAAGTTTGATGAAGTATTCCATCCGGAACAAATGATATATCAAAAGAAATAATCTAAAAAAGGTATTTATATGAAAATCAATTATTTTCCAGGCTGTACGTTAAAAACTCAAGCCGTTGAACTTGATAAATATGCAAGGGCTTCGGCAAAAGCGCTCGGCGTAGAAATGGAAGAAATAAAAGACTGGCAATGTTGCGGTGGTGTTTATCCCATTGCTAAAGACGAAATTGCGACAAAGCTTTCAGCCGTTCGTGCATTAGACTATGCAAAGCATAACGGCGGTATGCTTTTGACTTTGTGTTCGGCTTGTCATAACGTTATTAAAAGAGTTAATGACGACATGGCGAACGATAAAGAGATAAACAGCAAAGCAAACAACTATATGAAACTTGACGAACCTTATAACGGAGAAACGAAAGTTATTCATTATATAGAGATGTTAAGAGATATGGTAGGTTTTGATAAAATCAAGCAAGCGGTAAAAAATCCACTTAACAAAAAGGTGGGTGCATATTACGGTTGTTTATTGCTTAGACCAAGTAGCGTTATGGCTTTTGATAATCCCGAAAATCCAAAAGTCTTAGAAGATTTTATCAGCGCAATAGGTGGTACGCCTATAAAGTATCCGTTCAGGAACGAATGCTGTGGCGCTTACGTAAAGATTAAGAATCCGGATCTTGCCGAACAAAAGAGTAAAAACGTAATTAAAAACGCAAAGAGTTTCGGTATAGAAGTAATCGTAACGGCTTGTCCGCTTTGTTATTACAATTTAAAAAAGGTAGCAAACGGAGAAATAGAAGTTAAATATATAACCGAAGTTTTAGCCGAAGCGTTGGGTGTAAAGGAATAGCGAGATGGTTAATAAAAACGAATTAGAAAACATCAATAGAATTTCGGGAACTGATGTTAAAAAATGTATGAAATGCGGTAAGTGTTCGGGAAGATGCCCTGCTTTTACTGAAATGGATATAAAGCCTCATCAATTTGTTAGTTATTTAGCGCAAGGAAAGTTAGATAAGCTATTAAATTCAAAGGCTATATGGAACTGTTTGTCTTGTATGGCTTGTGTAGAGCGTTGTCCAAGGGGAGTAGCGCCTGCAAACGTTATTGAAGCCGTAAGAGATACGGTTGCGAGAATGCAAGGAAAAGATGGAATAAGTGCAAACGATATTCCACCTATCGTAGAAGAATTATTGCCACAACAATTACTTGTTTCGGCTTTCAGAAAATACAAAAAATAATTGAAAGGAAAATATTATGCAAAGGATTGGTGTTTTTATTTGCCATTGCGGTACTAATATTGCAGCAACGGTAGATGTAGAGAGAGTGACCGAAGCGGTTAAAAAAGAACCGTACGTAGTGTTTGCTCAAAATTATCAATATATGTGTTCTGAAAATGGACAACAACTCATAAAAACTGCCATTAGGGAAAATAAACTTACCGGCGTTGTTGTATGTTCTTGTTCTCCGAGAATGCACGAAGCAACTTTCAGAAAGACGGCGGAAGAAGCCGGCTTAAATCCGTATTTAGTTGAAATTGCAAATATTCGTGAACAATGCAGTTGGATACATAAAGATATAGAAGAAGCAACCGAAAAGGCTATTGTTTTAGCAAGAACGGCTATTGCAAAATTGACCTTAAACAAGCCTCTTATCGCAGGTGAAACAGGCGTAACAAAGCGTGCACTTATAATAGGTGGCGGTATTGCAGGTATTCAAGCAGCGTTAGATATTGCAGATGCAGGATACGAAGTTGATATCGTTGAAAAAAGACCGACTATCGGTGGCAGAATGGCTCAACTTGATAAGACGTTCCCAACGCTTGACTGTGCGGCTTGTATCTTAACGCCTAAAATGGTTGATTGTGCTCAAAATGAGAAAATCAATATGTTTACTTATTCCGAAATTGAAGAAGTAAAAGGCTTCGTCGGAAACTTTAAGGTTAAAATCAGAAAGAAAGCAAGATACGTTGATGAAAAGAAATGTACAGGCTGTGGCGTATGTATGGCAAACTGCCCTTCTAAAAAGGGACTTAACGAATTCAATATGGATTTAAATAACAGACCTGCTATATATATTCCGTTTGCACAAGCAATTCCAAACGTTGCGGTAATTGACCCTGAACAATGCTTAAAATTAAAGACTGGCAAGTGCGGTCTTTGTCAAATGAAATGTGGCGCAGGTGCTATTGATTATACTCAAAAAGACGAAATCGTTGAAAGAGAATACGGCGCTATAGTAGTTGCAACAGGTTTCAGACCTATAAAACTTGATAATTTTAACGAGTACGGTTATGCAGATAATAAAGACGTTATCACTTCTTTGGAATTAGAAAGACTTATGAACGCAGCAGGTCCGACAAAAGGCACGTTGCTTCGTCCAAGTGATTTAACTCACCCTAAAGTTATAACGTTTATTCAATGTGTCGGTTCAAGAGATGTTTCAGGTTGCGGAAAACCGTATTGCAGTAAGATTTGCTGTATGTACACTGCAAAACACGCAATGCTTATTCGTGAAAAATATCCTGATACCGAAGTACACGTATTCTATATAGACGTAAGAACTCCCGGTAAAAATTACGACGAATTTTATCGCAGAGCAGTAGAACAATATAACGTAGATTATATTAAAGGTATGGTTGGTAAAGTTTATAACGAAAACGGCAAGTTGATGGTTCAAGGAAGTAATTTATTAGATAACGAACAAATTACTATTCCTTCTGATTTAGTAGTTTTAGCAACTGCCATAGAACCCGACCCTTCAGTAAGAGATATAGCGACGAAACTTACGATAAGTATAGATACAAACAATTTCTTAACTGAGGCGCACGCAAAGTTAAAGCCGGTTGAATGTGCAACGGCAGGCGTATTCCTTGCAGGTGTTTGTCAAGGACCTAAAGACGTACCTGAAACCGTTTCTCAAGCATCGGCAGCAGCGTCAAAAGTTATAGGACTTTTAGCAAAAGATAAATTAAAAGGCAATCCTTGTGTATCTCATTGTGATGAGAATACTTGTATCGGTTGTAGTCAATGTGAACAAGTTTGTCCGTACGGTGCAATCACTTATGAAGAAAAAGAATTCAGAATCGGTGGTGGCAAAACGGAGAAAAGGCGTGTTGCTTGCGTTAATCCTGCAGTATGTCAAGGTTGTGGCGCTTGTACAGTTACTTGTCCGTCGGGAGCAATGGATATTCACGGATTCAGTTTTGAACAAATCAATAAGGAGATAGAAGCAATATGCAAGAGATAGAAAAGAAAGAACATAAACCCTTGATAGTTGCTTTTTGTTGCAACTGGTGTTCTTATGCCGGTGCAGACCTTGCAGGTTCGTCAAGATTATCTTACCCTGCAAACGTAAAGATTATCAGAGTTCCTTGCTCTTGTAGAGTTAATCCTATATTTATATTAAAGGCTTTCCAAAGGGGAGCAGACGGAGTTATTCTATGCGGTTGCCATCCCGGAGATTGCCATTATTCTACGGGTAATTTTCATACGAGAAGAAGAATGGGCATTTTGTTTTCGCTTCTAAACTATTTCGGTATTGAAAAAGAAAGAACGAGAATAGAGTGGGTATCTGCCGCAGAAGGTCAAAAGTTTTCTCTCGTTATGAACGATTTTGCAAAGACAATTTGTTCTCTCGGAGAAAATCGTAGGTTGGAGGATTTAAGATGCAAGAAAAATTAGAATCCTTAATGCAAGAACTTGCTTTAAAGAAAATAGCAAGCGGAGAAGTTGACAGAGTTTTAGCATGGAAAAAAGGCGAATCTTATTTTGACGTTTCACCCGCAATTTTTAAGGAAAGTTTTGATGGGTTTACGTATAACGCTTTTTGCGGTGCAAACTTATCAAAGTTTTTAGTAGAAGAAACGAAAAAAGAAGGCAAGGTTTTGGTTTTCTTAAAGCCTTGTGATACATACAGTTTTAATCAACTTCTTTCGGAACACAGAATAAACAGAGAAAAAGTTTACGTAGTTGGTATAGAGTGCCAAGGTAAATTAGATATCAATAAAGTTTATGCAAAGGGTATAGACGGTATTTTAGATATTGAAGAAACGGATTCCGAATTAAAGATAAAAACGATATACGGCGATAAAACCGTTAAAAAAGACGAAGTATTTTCAGTAAAGTGCGAAACTTGTAAGAGTAAGAAGTTAGTAGTATTTGATGAAAAGATTGTCTTAAACGAAATGAAAGACAATAAGGAAAAGCGTTTTGATATCGTAGAAAAACTTGAAAGTATGACCGAAGAAGAAAGGTTTGCTTTCTGGCAAGCGGAATTATCTAAATGTATTCGTTGTAATGCTTGCAGAAACGTTTGCCCTGCTTGTACTTGTACAAACTGCGTATTTGACAATAACAAGTCGGGAATTGCAGGCAAGGCAAATGCAGACAGTTTTGAAGAAAAACTTTATCATATAATTCGTGCTTTCCACGTGGCAGGCAGATGCACCGATTGCGGTGAGTGTTCAAGAGTATGTCCACAAGGAATACCACTCCACTTAATCAATAGAAAGATAATAAAAGATATGAATACAAACTATGGGGAATATCAAGCAGGCGAAACAGTAACTCCGTTAAATCCTATAGTAGATTTTAAAAAGGACGACGTTGAAGCGAATACTGTTGTAGGGGGTAAAAAGTAATGCTTAAAATTGATATTTCATCTTTACCTTTGCTTTATGAAAAAATAGCAAGTTTATATCCGTTAGTTTTACCTATAAAGAAAGCCAACGAAGTTAATTACGATAAGTATTCTAACGGCGCAGAAGTTTCACTCTTTACGTTAAAGACGAACAAGTCTCCAAAGGATATGTTTTTTCCACAAACCGAAGACTTGATGAAGTTTAAAGTTGACGGTCAAAAGATTGAAATAATTGATACGAGAAAGGAAGCACAACCTTTTGTAGTTATGGGCGTTAAAGCTTGCGACTATAAGGCTTTTGAAGTTTTAGACAGAGTGTTTTTAGTTGACCCTATTGATACGTATTATAAAACTAAAAGAGAAGCAGGTATTATTATAACGCTCGCTTGCGATAGACCTGAAGAAAGTTGTTTTTGCAAAGCGTTTAATATAGACGCATCTTCTCCGTTAGGCGATATAACTACGTGGAAAGTCGGCGATAAACTTTTCTGGAAAGCGAACACTCAAAAGGGTAAAGACTTAACCGAAAAGATTAAAGATTTATTTACCGAAGGCGACGAAAAGACAGTTGAAAAAGCAAAGCAAGAAATAACCGAAACGATAAGCAAATTGCCATTTTCAAATATAGACGTAAATGCACTTTCCAAAGACGAAATGTTAGATACGTTTAAGTCTGACAAATGGAGTAAACTTTCGGAGGCTTGCCTCGGTTGTGGAACTTGTACGTTTGTTTGTCCAACCTGTCAATGTTTTGATATAAGAGAGTTTAACGCTAACGATAAGATAATGAGATTCAGATGTTGGGACTCTTGTATGTATAAAGATTTTACAAAGACTGCAGGCGGTCAACCGAGACCGACGCAAATGCAAAGGTTCCGTCAAAGATTTATGCACAAACTCGTTTATTATCCCGAAAACAACGACGGTTTATATTCTTGCGTAGGTTGTGGCAGATGTGTTAAAAAGTGCCCTTCGCACTTAAATATAGTTAAAGTTATTAAAGCGTTTGGGGGTGAAAAGAAATAATGGAAAAAGAATTTGAAGCATTGATTCCTCAAGTATGCGTTATAACGGATATTCGTAAAGATACGCCGGACGTAAAGACGTTTAGAGTAGTTGCGTTAGACGGAAAGAAACCGTTTATTCACAAGCCCGGTCAATGTGCTATGTTGAGTATCCCTGGGGTTGGAGAAGCGTTGTTTTCAATTACGAGTTCGCCTACACAAACGGAATACGTAGAATTTTCAATTAAGAAGTGTGGTTGTGTAACCGAAATGTTGCACTCGTTTGAAGTTGGTCAACAAATCACCGTTCGTGGACCTTACGGCAGATGTTTTCCCGTAGATACCGTATTTAAGGGAAAAGATATGCTTTTTATAGCCGGTGGTATCGGATTAGCACCACTTCGTTCAGTAATCAATTATATAAGAGATAACAGAAAGGATTACGGAAAAGTTGCTATCGTTTACGGAAGCAGAAGTGCAGACGATTTAGTTGACTATAAAGAAATTATAGACGAGTGGCAAAAAGAAAAAGACTTTGACGTTTATCTTACGATAGACCGTGAGCAAGAAGGTTGGACGGGACACGTAGGATTCGTACCGAATTACGTTAAGGAAGTAAATATTCCGAACACGTACACGGCAGTTTTGTGTGGTCCGCCTATCATGATTAAGTTTACTCTCCAAGGATTACTTGAATTAGGTTTTGAAAAGAAGAATATTTATACGACGTTAGAACTTCGTATGAAATGCGGAATAGGCAAATGCGGAAGATGTAACGTTGGTGGCAAATACGTTTGTAAAGACGGTCCGGTTTTTTGCATGACGGAATTAGACGAATTGCCTGACGAATATTAAGAAATTTTTTAGGAGTTATTTTATGAACACCGTAGATATATTTTTATTTGGTAAAAAATACACAGTTCCAGCAGAACTTACTATTATGAAAGCTATGGAATACAGCGGTTATCAATTAGTTCGTGGTTGCGGTTGCAGAAACGGATTTTGTGGTGCGTGCGCAACGATTTACAGAATCAAAGGCAATCCGGAATTAAAAACTTGTCTTGCTTGTCAAACTAAGGTTGAAGACGGAATGTATATTGCAACGCTTCCGTTTTTCCCATTAGTAAAACAAGTTTACGATATAGAAAAAATCAAACCCGATCAAATGATAATGATGCAATTATATCCTGAAATTTATTCTTGTATCGGTTGCAATGCTTGTACTAAAGCTTGCCCACAAAGTTTAAACGTTATGCAATATATCGCATATGCACAAAGGGGAGAATACGACAAGTGCGCAGAAGAATCTTTTGACTGCGTAATGTGTGGTATTTGTTCATCACGTTGTCCTGCAGGTATTTCTCATCCACAAGTTGCAATGTTATCAAGAAGACTTTATGGTAAATATATAGCCCCTGCTTGCGAACACTTAAAAGAAAGAGTTAATGAGATTAAAGAAGGCAAGTTTGAAAGCTTACTTGAACAAGTTATGAATAAACCTATAGAAGAATTAAAAGAACTATATAACAATAGAGAAATTGAAAAATAGGGGAGATAGGAAAAATGTATACAGATTCAAAAATCCTTGAATCTCTTAAAAAGGTTGAACAAACCCGTCAAGAAAGATTCAACAATAAAGATAATATAAAGAGAATGGGTGCAGATGAAAAGGACGCAATTTTAAAGCAATATCACCCTGACTATAAAGAAGAGAGTTTTGAAAATCTTAAAATAGGTGTAAACAAGGGCGAGAAAGTTCCACACGAACTTGCCGATATGTTGCAAGCACACTCAAGAGTAGCAAACCTTGATTTAGATTTAACAAAACCCGATTACGACGTTGACGTTTTAGTTATAGGTGGCGGTGGCGCAGGTGCCTCTGCCGCTATTGAAGCAAACGAAGCAGGCGCAGAAGTTATGGTAGTTACTAAACTCCGCATGGGTGATGCTAACTCTATGATGGCAGAAGGTGGTATCCAAGCCGCAGATAAGCCAAACGATTCACCTGCGATTCACTATTTAGACGTTATGGGTGGCGGACATTTTGCAAATCGTCCGGAACTTGTTAAAAAGTTAGTTAGCGAAGCACCTGAAGCGATTGCATGGTTATCTAATCTCGGTGTTGAATTTGATAAAGACGAAAACGGAAATATGATTACAACGCACGGTGGTGGTACAAGCAGAAAGCGTATGCACGCTTGTAAAGACTATTCGGGCGCAGAAATAATGAGAACGCTTCGTGATGAAGTATTAAATCGTGGCATTAAAGTCGTAGATTTTACCGCAGCCATTGAACTTATTAAAGATACCGAAGGTAAGATTGCAGGTGCAGTTTTACTCAATATGGAAACGAAAGATATTTTGATTGCAAGAGCAAAATGCGTCGTTATTGCAACTGGCGGTGCAGGAAGAATGCACTATCAAGGTTTCCCTACGTCTAATCACTACGGTGCAACGGCAGACGGATTAGTTTTAGGCTATAGGGCAGGTGCTAAACTTTTATATCCGGAAACGTTCCGATATCACCCGAACGGAGCTGCTTTCCCTGAACAAATATTAGGTGCATTAGTTACTGAAAAGGTTCGTTCGCTCGGCGCACAATTAGTCAACCGTGATGGCGTTGCTTATATTCATCCGTTAGAAACACGTGACGTAAACGCTTCCGGTATTATAAGAGAATGTTCTGATAGAGACGAAGGTGTTGAAACAGGCAACGGCAAAGCAGTATGGCTTGATACTCCTATGATTGAAATGATAGGTGGCGAAGGGACGATATTAAAGAGAATTCCTGCAATGTACAGAATGTTCGCTAAATACGATATTGATATTAGAAAAGTTCCTATTTTGGTTTATCCGACACTTCACTATCAAAACGGCGGTTTGGAAATTTCTACAAACGGTATGACGGGTATTAAAAACTTATTCGTAGCAGGTGAAGCCGTTGGAGGTATTCACGGTAGAAACAGACTTATGGGCAATTCGTTATTAGATATTATAGTATTCGGAAGAAACGCCGGTAAAGAATCTGCAAAGGCTGCTAAAAATACGGTATTAAAGGACTTGACTTTATCTCATGTTAAAGATTTTGAAAACGAATTAGCAAAAGCAAATATAAAGACAGATTTAGTATCACCTAAATTATTGCCAAACTACACGAAACAAAAAAATATTTAGGAGATAATTATGATTGAACAAAATGATAAATTGCAACAAAAAAATAATGCAAAAAAAATAGTATTTTGGTCAATAATCGGCGTTTTAGTATGCGGAATTATTGCTTGGTGTATCGTTAACCTTGTAAAAGTTCCTTCAAATGCCGAAATAGCAGTTAAAAATAAAACCTACGGATTTTCAGCAGTAGTAGCGTTGTTATTCGGTATGTTTTTAGTTGCGTCTTTGGGATATTTACTCGGAAGTATAAACATTAAGGGCGTTTCACTCGGAACGGCAGGCGTATTTTTAGTCGCTATCGCTTTTGGTTGTTTATCAACGATGAAATGGTTAAATTCAACGCCTATATTAAACAATTTATATATTAAAGATTCTTCTGCAACGTTATATAAATATTACAGTTCAATAGTACAAAATATAGGTTTGGTTTTATTCGTCGGTGCAGTAGGATTTATTGCAGGTCCTAACTTTTTTAAGAACTTAAAGAAAAATGCAAAATCATACGTATTGCTCGGCGTAATCATTATAGTAATAGGTGCGATTATCGCAGTCATATTTGCCTTGATTTTAGGTCAAGCAAATCACGGTAAGGAGTTATCGGCAGGTATTTTATCAGGTGCATTGACAACGACGCCTGGGTATTCCGCAGCACTTGAAGCCGCAGACGACGCAGGGGATGCATTCGTTACTTTAGGGCACGCAATAGCATATCCGTTTGGAGTAGTCGGTGTCGTATTATTCGTTCAACTTATGCCGAAATTCTTAAAGGCAGATATGGAAAAAGAACGTGGCTTATTAAAGATTGAAGGTGCGGAGATGATAAGCAAAAAAGAAGGCTTATTCATGGCAGACCCATTTGGTTTAATGGCCTTCGGTTTAGCAGTTATCGCAGGATTGTTATTCGGTGCAATTAAGATTCCACTAACGGGTAAGGGATATCAAGGTACTTGTTTCTCATTAGGAACGACCGGTGGCGTTTTGATAATGTGTTTGGTATTTGGACATTTCGGTCATTTTGGCAAATTATCTTTAGAAGTTCCGGAACATACGGCAAAAGTTTTGCGTGAATTAGGTTTAATGTTGTTCTTGATAGGTGCAGGCGTAGCAGGTGGTGCAGAATTAGTTGCTAAAATATCTAATAAAGAAGTAACGGGTGGCATTATCGCAATAGGTTTCGGTGCAGGAATAATTATGACGATAGCACCTATGGTAGTAGGATATTTCTTTGCAACGAAAGTATTGAGAATTCCTTTGCTTAACACTTTGGGTTCAATAACGGGCGGTATGACAAGTACTCCTGCATTAGGAACACTCGTAAAAGTTGCGGAAACAGACGACGTTGCTTCTGCTTACGCTTCTACGTATCCTATCGCATTAGTTTTAATCGTTTTGGCATCACAATTTATAGTAACGTTGTTATAAAAAGTAAAAAAACAGATAAAAGCATACGCTTAACGGCGTATGCTTTTTTTATTTTAAAAAAATGTCAAAAAAAGATTAAGTTGTGCAATATATACATTGACTTTTTTAAGATAAAGAGATAAAATATATTGGTTAAACAATATTTTACTGTTTAGTTTAATTATATATCAACAAAAGGAGGGCTTTATGTCCAAGTTAAGTGAAGCTGCTGTAAAGCAGATAAATGAAATCTGCGATAGATATGCAGATGAAAAGACACCACTTATGATGATTTTAAGTGATATTCAAAAGGAATACGGATATATTCCTTTGGAAGTTCAGGAATTAGTTTCTGAAAAGACAGGCGTTTCCGTAGCAGAGATTTACGGTGTTGTAACGTTCTATTCTTTCTTCTCGCTAAAACCGAAAGGAAAGTACGTAATAGGTTGCTGTTTGGGTACGGCTTGCTACGTTAAGGGCGCACAACAAGTAATTGATAAGTTCTCTGACATTTTAAAGATTAAGCCCGGTGAAACGACTGAAGACGGTTTATTTACGTTAGACGCATTGCGTTGTATCGGTGCTTGCGGTATTGCTCCAGCCGTTACAATTAACGGAAAGGTATATCCAAAGGTATCGGTTGACGTTGTTTCTAAGATAGTTGATGAATATAAAGCAATGGGAGGGGCAAACTAATGGTTAAGAATATTGAAGAACTCAAAAAGATGTCTTGCGATTGCTCAAAATGTTTAGACGCTAAGTTTACGGGTAGCGACGGAAAACGTCATATCGTATTATGCGGTGGTACAGGCTGTCTTTCTTCAAATTCAGCACAAATTTTAGCAGAATTTGAAAAGCAAATCGCTGAAAGAAAATTAGAAGACAAAGTAACTGTTAACCAAGTAGGTTGTTTCGGTTTCTGTTCACAAGGACCATTCGTAAAGATTTATCCTGAAGATACTCTTTATCGTATGGTAAAAATTGAAGACGTAAACGAAATAATTGAAAAAGATATTTTGGGTGGAGAAGTAGTTGAAAGACTTTTATATATTGACCCACAAACGTTAGAAAAAGTTAAAAAGCAAGAAGATATTACTTTCTATAAAAAGCAAGTTCGTATTGCTTTACACGGTTGTGGTAGCATCAACCCTGAAAAGATAGAAGAAAGTATAGGTGCAGGTGCATTCCAAGGTTTGTCTCGTGCACTTTCAATGGATAGACAAGACGTAATTAACGAAATATTGAATTCAGGACTTCGTGGTCGTGGTGGTGCAGGTTTCCCAACGGGAAGAAAGTGGCAATTCGCATACAATCAAGTATCAGACGAAAAGTACGTTATTTGTAATGGTGACGAAGGCGATCCGGGTGCATTCATGGATAGATCAATTCTTGAAGGTAATCCTTTAGCAGTTATTGAAGGTATGATGATAGCCGGCTACGCAATCGGCGCAAAAGACGGTTATTTCTACGTTCGTGCAGAATATCCTATTGCAGTTAAGAGATTAAAAATCGCAATTAAGCAAGAATTAGGTCTTATAGGCGATAACATTTTAGGAACTGGTTTCTCGTTCAGAGTACATATCCGTTTAGGTGCAGGCGCATTCGTTTGTGGTGAAGAAACAGCACTTTTGAATTCTATTGAAGGTCAACGTGGTAATCCACGTCCTCGTCCACCGTTCCCTGCAGTTAAAGGTTTATGGCAACAACCTTCTATCGTAAATAACGTAGAAACGTTAGCATGCGTTTCTTACATTATGAGAGAAGGCTTTGAAAAGTTTAATAATATCGGTACCGAAAAGAGTAAGGGGACAAAAGTTTTCGCTCTCGGCGGATAAGTAAATAACGTAGGTTTAGTTGAAGTTCCTATGGGAACAACACTCCGTGAACTCATTTATGATATCGGCGGTGGTATTCCTAACGGTAAAGAATTTAAGGCTATTCAAACAGGTGGTCCATCAGGCGGATGCTTGACGAGTAAGGACTTAGACGTTCCTATTGATTACGATTCACTTATTGCCCGTGGTTCAATGATGGGTTCAGGTGGTGCTATCGTAATGGACGAAGATAACTGTATGGTTGACGTAGCAAAGTTCTATATGGACTTTATTTGCGACGAATCTTGCGGTAAGTGTACACCATGCCGTATCGGTACAAAGCGTATGCTTGAACTTTTAACGAAGATAACGGAAGGCAAGGCAACGTTAGCTGACCTTGATACATTACAAGATTTAGCAGCAAACGTAAAGGCAAATTCACTTTGTGCTTTAGGTCAAACAGCACCTAACCCTATTTTATCTACACTCGCTCAATTTAAGGACGAATATGTTTCACATATCGTAGACAAGAAATGTACGGCACACGTATGTAAGAGTCTTATGGTATATGAAATTGATAAAGATAAATGTATGGGTTGCGGACTTTGTGCAAGACAATGTCCTGTCGGCGCAATAGAAAAGACTGATTACGTTGCCGAAGGTCATAAACTTCCATCACTTAAAATCAACGCTGAAAAGTGTATTAAGTGTGGTTTATGTATGGCTTCATGTAAGTTTAAGGCAATTTCAAAGAAATAGGGGGATAGAGAATTATGGCTAAAATAAATATTAAAATTGAAGGTATTCCTTTTCAAGTAGAAGAGGGTTTAACCATTTTAGAAGCTGCAAGACAATGTGGTTTTGAAATCCCATCACTTTGCGCTTTTAATCACGGCGAATGTTCAAGAGCATCTTGCCGAGTATGTTTAGTAGAAGCAACCGGTGCGAGAGGACTTGTTGCATCTTGCGTTTATCCGATTTCAGAAGGTATGGAAATTACTATTTCTTCTCCAAAGGCAACGAAGGCAAGAAGAACGTCAGTTGAATTACTTTTATCAAATCACAACAGAAACTGTCAAGAATGTGAAAAGAACGGCAAGTGCGAATTATATCACGTAGCCGAACTCACAGGTGCAAAAGTTGGCGCATATTCAGGCGCACAAACACCAACTACGGTTGACGAATTGACACCGAGTATCAAGAGAGATACTTCAAAGTGTGTTCTTTGCGGAAGATGTGTAGAGCGTTGTAAGAACGCTCACGGCTTAGGTGTTTTGGGCTTTGAAAAGAGAGGCTTTAACACAATGGTAGCACCTGCAGAAAACAGAAGTTTTGCAAACTCTCCTTGTATCATGTGTGGTCAATGCGTAAGCGTTTGCCCAACAGGTGCTTTAATGGAAGTTTCTGAAATAGATAAGATTGACCAAGCATTTGCTGAAGGCAAATACGTAGTTGTACAAACTGCACCTGCTGTAAGAGCAGCACTCGGCGAAGAATTCGGTATGAAGATCGGAACTCCTGTAACAGGCAAGATGGCAGCCGCTTTAAGAAGATTAGGTTTTAAGAAGGTATTTGATACGAACTTCGCTGCCGACCTTACTATTATGGAAGAAGCAACGGAATTATTATCAAGAATTAAAAACGGTGGCGCTTTGCCTATGATTACTTCTTGTTCACCAGGTTGGATAAACTATGCAGAATATTATTATCCTGATCAATTAGACCACTTATCAAGTTGCAAATCTCCACACGAGATGTTCGGTGCAATATTAAAGAGTTATTATGCTGAAAAAATCGGCGTTAAACCTGAAGATATGTTCGTCGTATCAATTATGCCTTGCACGGCTAAAAAGTACGAAGAACAACGTCCTGAACTTACTACAAACGGTCTTCGTGACGTAGATGCAGTTTTAACGACGAGAGAACTTGCTAAACTTATTAAGCGTTCAGGTATCAGATTTGATAAACTTCCTGATGAAGATTTTGATAACGATATCGTTCACGATTATACTGGTGCCGGCGTTATTTTCGGTGTAACCGGTGGTGTTATGGAAGCCGCTTTACGTACTGCATACTTCGTATTAACAGGTAAAGAAAGAGAAGGCGTCGTATTTAAGGAAGTAAGAGGTTTTGAAAGTATCAGAGAAGCCGAATTTGATTTAAACGGTCAAAAGATAAAGGTTGCAATCACTTCGGGTATGAAGGGCGCTAAGGTTTTACTTGACCAAATCAGAGAAGGCAAATCTCCATATACGTTTATTGAAATTATGGGATGCCCAGGCGGTTGTATCAAAGGTGGCGGTCAACCTTACGTAAGAGAAGCGTTCTTACCTAACGAAGACGTAAATATTATGGACACATATAAAGAAAAGAGAGCAAATGCGTTGTATTCTGAAGACGAAAGACAAGTTATTCGTCAATCACATAACAACCCACAAGTTAAAGCTTTATATGATGAATTCTTAGGTGAACCAAACTCACACAAAGCGCACGAATTATTGCATACAACATACAATAAAGACAGAAAGCGTTTTAACTAATAAAAAAATAATTGCCCACTATAATCTTCGGATTTTAGTGGGTAGTATTTTATATTTTAAATTAAGGTGAAATATGGTAGATGAAAGAATAAAAAAACTTGCAAGCGGATTAGTAAATTATTCTTGCAATTTAAAAAAGGGCGAGAAGATCTTGATTGAAGCGAAGGGCGTTGACTATATGCTTGTAAATGAAATAATAAAAGAGGTGTATAAAGTAGGCGCATATCCTTTCGTGGAAATTTTTGACAATAGGGTTAGTAGAGAATTATTGCTTGGCGAAACTGAAGAGTTGGCAAAGTTAAAAGCGAAATACGATTCTTTCCGTATGCAAGAAATGGATGCGTACATCGGAATAAGGGGCGGAAACAACTCTATGGAAAACAGCGATATTCCCGAAGATAAGTTGGCAATAGAAAGCGCATTGTATTCACTTCCCGTTCATCACGAATTGAGAGTAAAAAAGACCAAATGGGTAATACTCAGATATCCAAACGAAGGAATGGCGCAATCTGCAAATATGAGCACAGACGCATTTGAAGAGTTTTACTTTAACGTGTGTAATTTAGATTATTTTAAAATGGATAAGGCGATGGATGCTTTGGCAAAAAGATTAAACAAGGCAGATAAAGTCAGAATTATCGCAAAAGATACAGATATTAGTTTTTCAATTAAAGGAATAGGAAGCAAAAAATGTTCGGGTGAACATAATATACCTGACGGAGAGATATATACTGCCCCTGTTAAAGACAGCGTAAACGGAGTAATAACGTATAATGCACCGAGCATTCAAGGTGGTTTTAAGTATGAAAACGTTTCTTTAACTTTTAAGGACGGAAAAATAATTAAAGCGACCGGAAACGACGAAAAGAAGATAAACGCAATTTTTGATACCGACGAAGGTGCAAGATACGTGGGCGAGTTTTCTTTTGGAATAAACCCGTATATAAAAAATCCTATGGGGGATATTTTATTTGATGAAAAAATTGCAGGGTCTATTCATTTCACCCCCGGTGCTTGCTATGACGATTGCTATAACGGAAACACTTCTGCAATTCACTGGGACTTGGTGCAAATTCAAACCAAAGAGTACGGCGGTGGTGAAATTTATCTTGACGGAGAACTGATTAGAAAGGACGGTCGCTTTATTCCGAGCGATTTATTGTGCCTAAACCCTGAAAATTTAAAATAGTAGGTCAAAACAATTGACTAAAAAACGGTAAAATTATATAATATTTAAAAAAATATAAAACTTATATTGATTGGAGGACATAAATATGTCAAAAGTAACTAAAGTTGCAATTAACGGTTTTGGTCGTATTGGTCGTCTTGCATTCCGTCAAATGTTCGGTGCAGAAGGCTATGAAGTAGTAGCCATTAACGACTTAACCAGCCCAAAGATGCTCGCACACTTATTAAAGTATGATACGATGCAAGGAAACTATGCTAGAGACCACAAGGTTGAATTCATTGACGCTCAATATGCTGAAGATGGAAAGACCGTAACAGTTCCTGGCGCAATTATCGTTGACGGTAAGAAAATTACTATCTACGCAAAAGCAAATGCCGCTGAACTCCCATGGGGTCAATTAGACATTGACGTTGTATTAGAATGTACAGGTTTCTATACAGCAAAAGCAAAAGCACAAGCACACATTGATGCCGGTGCAAAGAACGTTGTTATTTCTGCTCCTGCAGGTAACGACCTTCCAACAATCGTTTACAACGTAAACCACAAGACATTGACAAAGGACGATCACATTATTTCTGCTGCATCATGCACGACAAACTGTCTCGCTCCTATGGCAAAGGCTCTTAATGATTACGCACCTATTCAATCTGGTATTATGACAACAGTTCACGCTTACACAGGCGACCAAATGATTCTTGATGGTCCACAAAGAAAGGGTGACTTACGTCGTTCAAGAGCAGGTGCTATGAATATCGTTCCTAACTCAACAGGTGCTGCTAAGGCAATCGGTTTAGTTATTCCGGAACTTAACGGTAAGTTAATCGGTTCTGCTCAACGTGTTCCAACAGCTACAGGTTCAACAACAATCTTAGTTGCTGTTGTTAAGGGCAAGGACGTTACTAAAGAAGGCATCAACGCTGCTATGAAGGCTCAAGCAACTGAATCTTTCGGTTATAACGAAGATGAAATCGTTTCTTCTGACGTTATCGGTATGAGATTTGGTTCACTCTTTGATGCTACACAAACTATGGTTTCAAAGATTGACGACGATACTTATCAAGTTCAAGTTGTTTCTTGGTATGATAACGAAAACTCATATACAAGCCAAATGGTTAGAACAATTAAGTATTTCTCTGAAATAAAGTAATTTGATAATCAAGTATAAAGAGATAGGATATTTTCCTATCTCTTTTTTCTTGAAAAAAAATTAAAATTGTTGTATAATGAAAAAAATATGAGAGGTGAAATATGCTTGAAATTAAGAATTATACAAAAAAATACGGTAATTTTACGGCTGTTGACAATTTGTCTTTAACGGCGAATTCGGGCGAAATATACGGTTTTATCGGTCATAACGGCGCAGGTAAAAGTACTACTATAAAATCTATCGTAGGTACTTTGGCTTTTGAAGGCGGAGATATTTTAATTGACGGAATGTCTGTTAAAACAAATCCGTTAGAGTGTAAAAAAATAACCGCATACGTTCCTGATAATCCGGATATTTACGAGTATTTAACGGGTATTCAATACTTAAATTTCGTTTGCGATATTTTCGGAATAGGTAATGCTCAAAGAAATGAAAAAATAGCAAGATATTCTTCTCTTTTTGAAATACAAGGTAATTTAGGCGATTTAATATCTTCTTACTCACACGGTATGAAGCAAAAACTCGTTTTAATATCTGCACTTATTCATGACCCGAAGTTTTTGGTGTTAGATGAACCGTTTGTCGGACTTGACCCTATAGCATCTCATAACTTAAAAGAGATTATGAAGGAAATTTGTGCTAAAGGCGGAACTATATTTTTCTCAACGCACGTTTTGGAAGTTGCCGAAAAACTTTGCGATAGAGTAGGAATAATCAAAGGCGGAAAACTCGTTGCGGAAGGAAAGGTAAAAGATATAGTTGGCGATAAAAACTTAGAAAGCATTTTCTTGGAGATAGAGAAAAATGACTAAATTTCTTTCTTTATTGAAAATTCAATTATTAGGCTTTTTGACAACCGGAAGAAGTCGTGGTAAAAAAGCATCTAACGGCAAAAAAGTAGGTACTTTGAGTATTATTTTAATACTCGGTGCGATAATGGTTTTCTATGGCTATACGTATTCAAAGATATTTGCAGAAGCATTATTGCTAACGGGTGAGATAATTCAACTTTTGCCACTTATGATGTCTATGGCTTGTTTAATTAACTTTTTCTTCTCTTTTTACGGCACTACAAATATTTTGTACAGCAATAAAGATTATGAATTGTTAAACGCAATGCCTATTAGTAAATTCGCTATCGTTATGTCAAAATTATGCGCAATGATTGTAAGCAATCTTTTGTTTACGTTATGTATAATAATTCCTTCATTTTTTGTATATGCAAAGTTTGCAGGTGACGTTTCGTTTATTTTTGTCGTTGAAGTTTTGCTTATGACGTTGTTTTCGCCATTTCTTGTTTCGGCTTTGGCGATAATTGTCGGACTTTTAATTTCATTACTCGCATCACTTTTTGTAAAGAAGAACTTAATAAACGGAATACTTTTAATAGTGTTTATGCTTTGTATTTTTGCTATTTCGTTTATTAGCGGATACAGTATGGAAACAGGGTTGGCAAGCGGAATAGGTAAAATATACTTTATTTTGCCTATAGCGATAAAGGGTTGTACGAGTTTTGGCTATACAATGCTTTTTGTCGGTATTAACTTCGGTACTTTCGCTTTGGTTAGTACGTTCGTAATTTTAACATATAAAAAGTTTAATACAATACTTAGTACAAAGAGAACGGTTAAAAACTTTAAGTTAAAGCAATATAACTCAAAAGGACAACTTAAATCATTATTTAATAGGGAAATGAAGAGATTGTTTACTTCGCCTATTTATTTTGTAAACTGTGCATTAGGGGTTATAATGAATTTAGTCATTTGTATAGTAGTCCCGATAGTTTTCTCTTCTTTAAGAAAGGAAGGATTATTTATAGACGGCAGTATAGTAGTGCTTTTTGCACCTGCGATATTTTCATTTTGCTTCTTACTAAGTCCAAGTACGGCTTGCTCAATTTCTATGGAAGGGCAATCGTTCTGGGTTGTAAGAACGTCTCCCATTTCAATGAATAAAATATTTAATGCAAAAATGTTAGTTAATATCGTGTTAAATGTGCCTATTGCAGTTATAGGAACTATAGTTGCAATGATAAGTATTAAAGTTAAGTTTACACTTGCACTTCTTTGCGTGATTGTTTCACTTTTGTTATGTACTTTAAGTTGTGGGCTGGGGTTATTGTTCAATATACTTTTCCCGAAACTTAACTGGACAAATGAAAATCAAGCGGTAAAGCAAGGCGCTGCACTATTATTTATGGTGTTATTTGCCTTTGTATTTACAGGATTATTCGTTTTGATAGGAATAAAAGCAACAATTTCGCCTTTGTGGATTTTCGTTATATATTCGGCTACGTTATTGATATTCAATATCGTAACTTATTGCTTAATTTATTTGTACGGAGAACAGTGGTTAATTAAAAAGGTGTAAAGCGTATAAAAAGTGTAATAATAGATAAACTTTTTATATGAAAAGAATAATATGCGATATTATACGTATCGTAAAAAACAAAAGAATAACGACAGTAGCAGGGGCATGGGTGTTTTATTTTTTAACGGCACTTTTGCCTCTTGTTTTTTTACTTGTAACTGCGTTTGGAATATTTGGCGTAGATTTATCTAATAAACTTATCAGTAATTTACCTACTGAGTTTATGGGCGCAGGGAAAGCACTTATAGAAACGGCGCAAAACGCTTCTAAAACAATAACTTTATTTTTTATTATAACAATATTGTTTTCGGGTTCTGCGCTATTAAATCAAATGAGTAAAGACGGAGAGTTTATATACGGTGCAAAACTAAAAAACGGCGGTGGATTGTTTAGAAGGCTGTTTTCGGTCGTAGCACTCGGAATACTCTTTTTTTGTTTTTTGGGAGTGGCGTTTATAGTTGCCTTCGGAAGTAAGTTTTTTTTAAATATAAAAATGTTTACGAAAAGAACAGCTTTCACCCTGATACTTACTACTGTTATTATATTATCAAGTTTTTTGATTATAATGTTTATTCAAAAATTCATTAGCCCTATTAAAATAAAGTTTAGAAATATTTTAATAGGAAGTTTCGTTTCGCTTTTTATAATAGTAATAGGAACTTTGCTATTTACTTTATATTTACGGCTGATAAATAACTATAACGCCTTTTACGGAAGTTTAGCATCTATAGTAGTATTTTTACTTTGGTCGTATATAGTAATGTTCGGTTTAATAGTTGGGGCAATAGTAATTAAAAAAATAAATCAAGAGGACTGCTGATTAGCAGTCCTCTTTAACGTCAATAACTTTTAATACGTTTTGGTTAACGGTAAAACGAATATTAAAATTAGCAAACTTCATACCGTATTCACGCTGGTCGTTTTGGTAAGAAGGCCTTGGGTCTTCGCTTAAACACTCAATAAGTGAAAGTCGTTTTTCCCTTGGTATTTTACTTAAAAGATTATCGTCAAAATCCACCTTTAATTTGTAGTCTGTAAACTTTTCGGAATATCCGCCACTTGCGTTTAATATGCAATCGGAAGAAGGGATATACGGCTTAATATCGTAGATAGGTGTTCCGTCTAAAATATCTGCGCCCGCTACCGATAAAGTAATTGAATTATTCTCATTGTTTATTGAAAGAAGTTTAACGCAGGATAGCCCTATATTATTCGGTCTAAACGGAGAACGGCTTGCAAAAACGCCTACTTTTTCATTACCACCAAGTCTAGGCGGTCTTACCGATAGCGAAGGCTTTTCTTTATGAGATAGGGAAAAATCAAAAAGAATCCAAATATGTGAAAACTGTTCTAATTTTTTAAAGGCAACTTCGCTATTATATTCTCCGAAAAACTCTATCGTTGAAATTGTACTGGGGCTTCTGCCACTTTGCCGTGGAATGCCGAATTTTTCCTTAAAATCAGAGTGAATAACGCCTATAGGTTTAATTGTTCTTTCCATATTAAACATTTTATCATATTAAAAACGGAATATCAAGAAGTTGCTTTTATTTCGTATTAGTGGTACAATATTTTTATCATTATGAAAAGTAGTTTGACATTTAAAAACGGAATAAAAGACGGATTGCCCATAGGTTTAGGATATTTCCCCGTTGCGTTTGCATTTGGTGTTAGGGCGAGTATTTTAAGTGTGCCTGTGTACATAACTGCACTTATATCTATGCTTAACTTAACGAGTGCCGGTCAACTTGCAGGTTTAAATATTATCGCAAGTGCAGGGACAATTATAGAACTTATCGTGGCAGAGGCAATAATAAATTCACGCTATTTTTTGATGAGTATAGGTTTGTCGCAAAAATCGGACGATTCGTTTAATTTGGGCAATAGATTAAGGTGCTCCGCATTTATAACGGACGAGATTTTCGCCGTTTCAATGAGTAAGGAAGAAAATATTTCGTCAAAGTATTTTTACGGGCTTTCTTTTTTGCCGTATATCGGCTGGGCGTTGGGAACTATTTTCGGTGCGGTTGCGGGAAATATTTTGCCGGAAATTGTTTCAACTGCTTTGGGAATTGCACTTTACGCAATGTTTATAGCAATTATAATTCCGCCAACGATGTCAAATATAAAATTACTTCCTGCAATAATTCTTTCGGCAGGAATAAGTTGTATTTTATTTTTCGTGCCGGTGTTAAAAAATAATATTTCAGACGGAATCGCAGTTATAATCAGCGCAGTAGTTTCTGCTATGATAATGGCGTTTATTTTTCCGAAGGAAAACGAAAAGGAGAAAGAAAATGCCTGAAATTAAAATGATTATTATGGTGCTTATTATGGCACTTGTAACTTATATAATAAGAATGATTCCTTTAACTTTTTTAAGAAAGAAAATTACTTCTAAATATGTATTAAGTTTGCTATACTATATTCCTTACACGGTGCTTACGGCTATGACTTTTCCTGCAATATTTTATTCAACGAATAATTTTTATTCGGCACTCATAGGAACGGTTGTGGCAATAATTGCTTCGCTAACAAAAAGGTCGCTTATAGTCGTAGCGATATTGTCGTGTTTGGCGGTTTTTGCATTTGGATTTGTTTTTTAATTTTAAGTTGAATTATTTATTAAAATATAGTAAAATGAAATAGGAGATAAAAATGATAAAGCATATAGTATGTTTTAAGTTAAAAAATGGTGAAAGCGTTGATAAAGCAGTTGAAGTCTTATCTTCTATGAAAGGCAACGTAAAGACGATTATAGATATGGAAGTAGGTAAAGATTTTTTGCATAGCGAAAGGTCTTACGATATAATTTTGCAAGTAAAATTAAAAGATAAATTAGCGTTAGAAGAATATCAAAACGACCCGTATCATTGTTCGGTAGTAAAAACGCACATGCATAAAGTTAGGGAAAGTTCAATCGCAATAGATTACGAAGTATAAAAAGATGAAAAGAGAAAAAAAGCAAAAACTTAATTATGAATACGTCGTCGTCGGAGGAGGTTTGGCAGGGCTATGTGCTGCGATTTCCGCTTCAAGACACGGAGTAAAAACGGCGCTTATTCACGCAAGACCTGTTTTAGGTGGAAATGCGTCAAGCGAGATAAGAATGCATATTTGCGGTGCAGACGATAACGGATCTAAACCTAATTATGCCGAAGGCGGAATTATTCACGAAATAATGCTGAAAAACAAGAGCAGGAATCCTTATTTTAGTTATGCTTACTGGGACGAAGTGCTTTATGAAACGGCAAGACAAGAAGAAAACTTAACCGTTTATTACAATACGGTTATGACCGATTGCAATATCTCTGATAATAAAATAAAATCTATAATATGTTATCAAGAAACAACCGAATATCATTTTGAATTTGAAGCAGATTATTTTTCCGATTGTACAGGGAACGGTTCTTTGGGTTTTTTTGCAGGTGCTAATTATAGAGAAGGTAGCGAAGGTATCGGTGAATTTAATGAACCGCACGCACCGAAAATTCCTAATAAAAACAGAATGGGCAATACTATTTTGTTTAAAGCGGAAAGGCGAGATGAAAAAGTTGATTTTACGCCACCGCCTTTTGCAAAAAAATTGACGGAAGAACAGTTAAAATTACGCACTCACTCAAAAATACACTCCATTGATTTTTCGGGAAAAGATAACGTAGAAGAATATATTAAAGCAACAACCGGTAGCACTTCAAACGTAGATTACGGATACTGGTGGATAGAACTAAGTGGAGAAAGTGACGATTTCGTCGGAGAATATGAAAGCATAAAAGACGACCTTATAAGTTACGTGTGGGGTGTTTGGGACCATATAAAAAACGGTGGCAATCACGGTGCAGACAACTACGATTTAGTTTGGGTAGGTGCGCTTCCGGGTATGAGAGAAAGCAGACGTTTTGAAGGTGATTACGTATTAACTGAAAATGACGTTTTAGAAAACAGAGTTTTTGAAGATGCCGTTGCGTATGGTGGTTGGCCTATTGATATACATTCTAAAAACGGCTTGCTTGATTTTGATAAGTTTCCAAGCGAAATAATTCCGGTAAAAGGAATTTATACAATTCCGTGGCGTTGCTATTATTCAAACAATATAGAAAATTTAACGTTTGCGGGAAGAGATATAAGTACGTCTAAATTAGCGTTTGCAAGTTCAAGAGTTATGGGTACTTGTGCAATAGGCGGACAGGCTGTTGGCAGTGCAATTTCCTTGTGTAAAAAATATAACTGTTCTCCTAGGGAAATACTTAAACACATAAAAGAACTTCAACAAATAATTTTAGAAGACGACGGTTATATTCCGGAAGTAATTAACGAAGACGAAAACGATTTGGCAAGAAATTCAAAAATAACGGCATCATCGTTTGTTAGTGGATTTGAACCGCAAAATATCGTCAACGGCATAAGTAGAAAAGTAGATGACGAAAATTGTTGGTGTTCAAACGGAATATCAAACAACGGTGAATGGTTAAATATTGAACTTACAAAAAAGCAAGAAATATCGTCAGTACAAATTACGTTTGATTCTTCTTTTGGCGTTCCTATTAAAATGACGCTTTCGGAAAATAGAAGAAATCAACAAGAAAAGACGTTGCCCAAAACTATCGTAAAAGATTTTCATATTTTATTTTTTAATAACGGAAAACAGGTAAAGAGAATAGACGTTGACAATAATTTTCTTAGGCTTGTAAGATTAAAGTTTGATAAAATACAATGTGAAAGTATAAAAATTTATTTTACGAATACACACGGTTGTCAAAATATCAGAGTATTTGAAGTAAGAGTGAAATAAATATATGATAAAAAATATTTTAATTGATATAGATAACACGCTTTTAGATTTTAATGAAAGTGCAAAGCAATCTATGGAGATTTCTTTTAATAAAAACGGATTAAGTTTTAGCGAAAATGTTTTCCCTACCTTTAAGAAAATAAATGACGGATTGTGGCTTAAAATTGAAAGGGGAGAGATGACGAGAGCCGACCTTCACGACGTAAGGTGGAACTTGATTTTTGATAGCCTTGGCATTGATTTTGACGGACATATATTAGAAAGAGACTTTTTAGATAATCTTTTTAATTGTGCCGTTAAAGTTAGCGGTGCTTTAGAAATAGTTAAGTATTTAGCAAAAAAATATAATTTATATTCGGCAAGCAACGCCTTTTATAATCAGCAAATAAACAGGTTAAAGATTTCTGGATTATTACCTTTTTTTAAGGATAATTTCGTTTCGGAAAAAATAGGATTTTCAAAGCCAAAAAAAGAATTTTTTGATGAGTGCTTTAAGAAAATGAAGGGCGCAAAAAAAGAAGATACCATAATGATAGGCGATTCGCTTTCTGCTGACGTTATAGGTGGGAAAAATTACGGTTTAGATACCGTTTGGTTTAATAGAGAGAAACTAAATATAGAAAATTCACAAGCAGATTTCGTAGTTAATTCTTTAAGTGAAATAAAGAATATTTTATAGGGTAATCAAATGGGAATGCAACAATTAAAAAAGGAAATTGAAACGAAAGGTATCGTATCTTTTGTTCCTTCCGGTCATAGTATGTGGCCACTTTTTAAGAATAGAAAACAAGCAGTAATTATTCAAAAAAAGAGTGGCAGGTTAAGTAAGTATGACACCGCTTTTTATGAAAATAAAAAAGACGGTTTGTTCGTGTTGCACAGAGTTATTGAAGTTTACGAAGACGGATATCTATTTACCGGCGATAGCACGTTAGAAACAGACAGGGTAAAAGAAGAAGACGTTTTCGGCGTTTTGATAGGATTTTATAAAGGTAAAAAATATATAGATTCTAAAAACGAGAAATATAAAAAGAAAGTAGAAAAATGGTATAAAAACGAAAAAAGAAGAAAAAGAAAAGTAAGATTATATTTAAGAAGTGTTTCTCTTTTTGAAAGAATAAAGAAAAAGTTTACAAGGAAAAATTCAAATGTTTAATTTAATTGATAGCGCTAAAAAAACTAAAATAGCATCTGAAAAACTCAGCGAGTTAGATATTAAACAAATTGACAAAGCCTTAATAGATGTTGCAGACAGTATTTTAGAAAAAAAAGAATACATAAAAAATAAAAATAAAATTGATATTAAAAACGCTAAACAAAAAGGTTTAAGCGAAGGATTTATTGATAGGCTTTTGTTAACTGACAATATAATTTATTCTATTGCAGACGGAATAAAAAAGGTCGCAAAACTATCAAGTCCCGTTGGGAAAACGGTTTATTCGTTTAAAAATAAAAAACAAAAGATAAATATAAAAAAAGTGTTAGTTCCGTTTGGCGTAATAGGTATTATTTTTGAATCACGCCCTAATGTTGCTTGCGATGCTTTTGCATTATGTTTTAAAACTAAAAATGCAGTAATGCTTCGTGGCGGAAGCGACGCAATAAATTCAATAACTGCATTAGTTAAGGTTATTAAAAATTCGTTAAAGAAAAACGAAATAGATGAAAACGTAATTTCTGTCGTAGAAGATTGTTCGCACGAAACCGCAAAAAAATTTATGAAATTAGATAAGTATATAGACCTACTTATTCCAAGGGGCGGTGCGAACCTCATTGATACCGCAAAAAAAGAATCAACTGTTCCTGTTATAGAAACGGGCAAGGGGAATTGCCATATTTACGTGGATAAATGCGCAAATGTTAATATGGCGTCTAAAATAATATTTAATGCAAAAACGCAAAGATATTCGGTATGTAATGCGTGCGAATCTATTATGATTCACTCTGATATTTTAAGTAAGGCGTTGCCAAAAATAAAAGATGAGTTAAGTAAGAAAGATATAGAAATGCGTTGCGATAAAAGAGCGTACGAAGTAATTAAAGATTATAAACACGTTAAAAAAGCAACCGAAGAAGATTTCTTTACCGAGTACGGTGGTCCGGTAATTTCGGTAGAAACGGTTGATAGTGAAAAAGAAGCCATTGACAAAATAAACGAAAGGTCAACTCATCATTCCGAATCAATAATAACCGATAATAGCGAAAGAGCTAAAACTTTTTTTGCAGGAGTAGATTCTGCTTGCGTTTATCATAATGCTTCAACGAGATTTTCAGACGGATTTGTTTTCGGCTTAGGTGCGGAAATAGGCATTGCGACACAAAAACTTCACGCTCGTGGTCCTATGGGATTGGAAGCGCTGGTAACGACAAAATATATCGTCAAAGGTAAAGGTTCAGTTAGAAAATAAATAAAAGGCTCTCACAAAAAAGTGAGAGCCTTTTATTTTTATAAGTTTATTTTTCAATTTTAGGGATTTCCGAAACGTCGTTAAGAACGAAAGTCGGCTTTATATCGCTTTTTTCACAATCAGACAAAGTTGCTTCTCCGCTTAAAACGAAAATGGTATCAACTTTGGCGTTTACGCCCGATGCAATATCGGTGTAAAGTCTATCTCCGATAACAACGGTATCTGAATTTTTCGCATTAAACTTTTTCATTGCAAGGTTTATCATCATAGGGTTAGGCTTGCCGATATAAATAGGCTTTTTACCGGTTGCTTTTTCGTAGCCGAAACACATAGAACCGCAATCAGGAACGTATCCGAAATCTACGGGACAAACCCAGTCGGGATTCGTGGCATAATAGGGAACGTCAAGTTTAGTCAACATCTTACTTGTCGTTCTCATTTTTTCACCTGTTAATTCAGAATCAAAACCAACGATAATAACGTTTGCTTTTTCGTCGTATTCTTCGGTAATCTTTATATTGTTTTTCTTTAATTCTTCTATGAAAGACTTTGTGCCTTGCGCATAAACAAGCTTATTTTTAAATCTATCGTTAAGTAAAAAAGCAGAAGCTTGTGTTGACGTGAAAAAATTACTTTCGTCGCAAACGATACCCATTTTAGATAATTTTTCAATATAGTCTTTAACGGATTTTGAAGAATTGTTTGTAATAAATACGTATTTTGCGTCGTTAGAAGAAATGTCGTTTAATAATTCTTTAACACCGTCAAAAAGTTTTCCGTCTAAATAGATAGTTCCGTCCATATCAAAAAGGAACAATTTCTTTTTTGATAGGGGTGATAAATCTTTTCCGTAATAATCAATTACCATACTTACACCTTAATAATTTTTTATAAGTATATCAAAAAATTTTCTTTTTGTCTATTTTATGTAATTGATTTTTTTATTTTAAGAAATATTGAACGAATAGCAAAAAACACGCAAAAATATTTGCGTGTTTGTTATTTATTATTTCTTAAATCTGAAATTAAAAAACTCAAATGAGTAATTTGTTTATCTGTCAATCCGTCAACACTGATGGTTTTTAACGGAATTTTACCGAGAAGGTAATCAGTTGAAACGTTAAAGAAATCAGATATGTTTATTTCTTTTAGTTTTTGGTATTGAATGTCCGATTATGCAATCATTAATTTAATAAAAAATAATAATAAAAAAAGGACACCAAAAAGGTGTCCTTTTTTATGTGTATGCACAATGATAAGTAGCGTATGAATAAATAAAGTATAATGCACCCGATGGGCGAGTTGATTTGAATTACCTTTAATAGAGATATCTTTGTTTGTTTAGCAAGTAAAAATACCGTTGATATTTGTTTGGTTAATTTTTGGTTAGATCCACGCTTTCAAAATTAAAGCGTGGATCTATTTTTTGTTAAAATAAGTGTATCAACAAATTGCGGAGGAAAGAAAAATGCAATATAAAAAATGGTTAGAAGAGTGGCTTGTAAATTACGTAGAGCCATCAACAAAGTTAAGGACTTTCAGTAGGTATTCTGAAATCGTGGAGCAGCATATCATACCGAGTCTTGGAAATTTAGAGTTATCGGACTTGACACCGAGTTTGTTACAACATTACGTAACGGATTTATTGAAAAGCGGGAACTTAAAAACGGGCAAAGGATTATCCGCAAATTCCGTGTCGGCAATTATCAACGTAATTCAAAGTTCACTAAAAACGGCGTATTCTCTCGGCTACATAACGGATTATACCGCCGACAGGATTAAAAGACCGAAAGCACAGGAAAAAGAAGTAACTTGTTTTACGGCACAAGAACAAAAACAAATCGAACAAGCAGTTTTGTTAAATAAGAAGGACAAAATGTTCGGGATACTTTTGTGCCTGTATTCTGGGCTTCGTGTGGGGGAACTTTTAGCCTTAGAGTGGAACGATATAGACTTGCAAAAAGGAACAATGACAATATCAAAGTCTTGCCACGACGGAAAGGATAAAACGGGTAAATACACGAGAATAATCGACACCCCGAAAACTTATTCGTCCAGACGTGTTATTCCATTGCCAAGACAAATTTTGCCACTTATTCGGGAGTATAAAAAGAAAAGCCGCTCGACATTTGTTGTGTCAAGTGGCGATAAACCCGTTTCGGTTAGATCATATCAAAGAAGCTTTGACTTGTTGTTAAAAAAATTAAAGATTCCGCATCGTGGATTTCACTCGCTTCGTCATACTTTTGCTACTCGTGCGTTAGAGTGCGGTATGGACGTAAAAACTCTATCTGAAATTCTCGGTCATAA